>CAMPKM010000324.1 GCA_946887155.1 uncultured Gemmatimonadota bacterium | reverse complement strand
GGCTTGCAGGTTTTCCTGGCGGAGAAGCTGCCGGCGATGCTGGGCGTGACGGTGGACGCGATGAAGGGGGTGCAGGTAGACCGCCTGACGATTGTCGACAGCGGTGGTGGTCACGGGCTGGCGAACGCGACGACGCAGAAGATGAACGCGTCGATCGCGGCGCTGGAGCAGGTGGCTGGTTCGTTAGGCCTCGACCTGGAGAAGTTCGTGAAGCGGGTGGCTGGTCAGGATGGAGCCAACGACAATGCGTCGAAGCGAGTGAAGGCCGGCGACCCGGACAAGTGATCTCGCCACGAAAAAGGGGTCAGACACCTTTCGCGAAAAGGTGTCTGACCCCTTTTCCACGGTTGTAAAGCTTCAGGTGCCAGGACGCTCGAGAGGCGGCAGCATGCTTTCGATCGCCGCCAGCACTTTTTCGCGCGTACCGCCTGCCGGTTCGATCAGCTGAAGAACGGCCGGAGACGCACGAGTCAGCAGCGCATGGAACACGTGGATCGGGGTGAGACGCTCTTCCTTCCGCTCCTCGGCAAGACTGCGAGCGTGAAGCAGTATTGCTGACACCTCGGGATTGGCGGTCATCATCGCCGGCGCGTCTGGGAGTACCGAATTCAATCGACCTGCAAGCGAGTAACGCAGGCGGCCAAGATCAACACCGGCATGAGCGAGGCTTGCGACCGACATGCCGCCGTCGCGCAGAAGTCCGATGAGAAGATTCTCCGGGCTTACGGCGTTCTGGCCATTCGCCGCCGCGTCCTGCTTGGCCAGGTTAAAGGCTGCCTCAACCTGTGGCGCCGTACCCATCACACGCTGGGCACGATGTTTGTCGCGCTCGCGACGTAAGGTCTCGGCATCGCGGCCGCCACAGAGTTCGAGGATTCGATCGGCGTTATGCCTGCCGTGCGGATTCAGGACGTTCTGCTCGGCCAGCTCGCGCGCGCTGACATGCGGTCGCCAGCCCTTGAGATCAAGGTTGGCTCCGCGCTTGATGAGATACTCGAGCAGTTCGACGCGACCTTCGCTGACAGCAAAGTGCGTCATCGGTTGCCCCCAACCGATGTAGTCGACAGGGAATCCTCGATCGAGCAACACATCGAGCACGGCGAGGCGGCCATGAAAAGTCGCGAGAAGGAACGCTTCCCAGGTGATCATTTCATCGCTGTCGCTCGGGTTCGAGGCCAGTGGTATCGCGCCCATCGCGGTGAAGTCGGGGCGGTTGCTCCTCGCCGCGTCGGTCAGGGCACCACTCGAGTCGAAATACGACGCCACCTGGTCCGCCTGCCCGAGCCCCGCCGCAATCCAGAACCCGGGGCGTGGTTTGACTCGCTCGGCGATGAGGTCGACGACTTTCCCGTTCCATGAGCGGGCGATCACGTGTTCCAGGACAGTGAAGCCGTTAGGCGGCGCCCAATCCGGGTCGGCGCCAAGGGCGAGGAGGCGCTGCATGTGCTCCGGCTCCATCCGCATGTTGCCGAGGACCATCTGGTTCAGCGCCGGTTGCAGGTCCATCCGCCCCGCAAGCCAATCGTACGCGCGGCGCGTAGCCGCCGAGGGCTCCTTGATCTCACGAAGGATCACATCGTGCGCGAGCCCGCCAGTTTCAAGAAGGTCCGGATGGGCCTCGACAATTCGTTCCACCTCGGCGAGATCATCGACACGCGCGGCCCGGCTCGCCTTGATCATCGGCGAGTCGTAGAACTTCCACGCGTCGCCGTCGTCCCTCGGCGGCAAGTCGGCAATCATCACGTCCCAGCTCGGGTAGCGGGACATGCGCGCGGTTGCCAGCCTCGCATCGTCGATTGTTACCTCGCTCGCCAGCACTTGTTCGTCGGACCTGCCGTAGAACCGCGGCACATAGGCTGAGAGGTATTGCACAACCCACCGGCGCGCGGCCTTGTGATCCGCCTGGATCGTTCGTGACCATGACTCATGGGCTTCCAGCGTCGTCCGCTTTCGCGAGCCCGCCAATTCATGCCGTGCAAGGGCGTCGAAGTATTCCACCAAGCGCGGCCAGCTCGGAAAGCCGTATTCGCGGGCGATCGTGAACTGGGCATCGGACAACTGGAAGCCGCCTGACGAGTCGCGCTTGTGCCTTCGCACGCGCTCGAGTGACTCGGGATCGCCGGCTTCGAGCTTCACGAGCAGCTTCTTCGCCTGTTTGCGCTCGTGTTCCAGGTTCGGTCGCGACGAGAGCGCCCGAACGTCGGACGGGGAATCCGGCGGGAGCCCTTCGTGGGGCATCTTGCTGGGCATGCGGCCTCCTTTCGTGTCGCCCATGTCCGCACGTGGGCCCGAAAGAAGGTGATGTTGTTTCGAGTCGAACCGACAGCGACGGATGGGAGGATCCCTGCCCGCGGACCGGAAGCGCTCCGACAGCGCCTCCGGTGAAATTACGGCAATCGACTTTTCAATCAAGCGCCAGCCGCCCCGGTGCTTTCTCAGGTCATCAGATGTCGTCGCGCTCGAGGATGGCCCGGACCTTCGCGACGTTTCCTCCAGCGACGCGTATGATGTCGGCCACAGGGCTTTCATCAGTCTTCACCAGCACGAACAGAAGATGGAGCGGGTTGATTTGCGTGCGACGGCGCCGCTTCGCTTCCTCCTGGGCATCCATGGCTGCCTGACTAGCCCAGTCATCGAACGGTACATCGTCGACGGGTTCTTCCGATGGATCCAGTCTGGTGCCGAGCAGGGCTTTCAGGCGTTCGAGATCCACGCCGGCAACGTTGAGGTACGTGACGGCGAGTTGATTGCTGCCGCGCAGAAGTCCGACGAACAGGTTCTCCAGTCCGGCTGACGTTCTTCCCGTGTGGATCGCGTCCTGCCTCGCGGACGTCAGGGCGTCCAGGAACACCCGCGACGGCCGCGTCTGTGTTGCCCGCTCTTCGGCGGCTTCACGCGAGACGACGTCTGCGTCCCGACCACCACAGAGCTGCAGCAATCGCCTGGATTCCGCCTCGTCTGGACCGCGAGAGTGGCCGTAGATGTATTCCGCTGCCTGGCGCGCTGACGTGTTGGGATGCGAGCCCGGAAGGTCGACGTTGGCGCCTCGCCTGACCAGGAATTCCACCAAGTCGACCCACCGGTTGCCAACTGCGAGATGCAGCAGGCTTTGTCCCCACTCCATGTAGTCGATGGGAAAGCCGCGGTCGAGCAGGAGTTCGAGCACCCCGTACCGCTGGTTGAGCCCTGCGACGAAAAAGGCTTCCCAGATGATGGCGGTGTCGTCGGCATCGGGAAGGAACGGTGTCGGTCCAACCATCAGCGCCGTGAAATCGGGCCGGTTCTGGCGCGCCGCTGGCGCGAGCGAACCATCAGCCAGGACGTATCGGCTCACCGCATCCACGTCACCCAGTCCGGCTGCTATCCACAGGGCCTGGCGCGGCTTCGTCCGGCGCGCGATGGCGTCGACCGCTGTGCCATTCCAGTAGTTGCAGATCGCGTGCTCGATCACGGGCACGCCGTTAGGCGGCAGCCACTCCGGATCGGCCCCACGCTCGAGAAGGTACTCGATCGCACTCGCCGCGCCTGGCCCATGCTGCGGAAAGGGCCGGACCAGCATGGCGCTGGCAGTCTCTCTCAAATCTCCACCGCGGGAAACGATGTAGTCAGTGATCGCTCGCGCGGCTGCCGTCCGAACTTCGACCTCATGCAAGAGCGCACTATGGAGGATGTTGATCGGAACCGCGTGACCGGGGCGGGGCACTTTCTCCATCAAGTGCGGATTCTGGTCCATCAACCTGCCTAGCGCGGCAATGTCACCGCCGCGAATTGCGCGTCCGGCGCGATAGTCTGACGTGCCTGAACGGGTCCACTCGTTCTCCCGTGGCTCACCCTCCTTCCGCGCGGACTCCAAAAGCATTTGCCAGCTCGGATATCTGTGCATCCGGGCATGGACGAGCCGAGCGTCATCCAGCGTAACCTGGGACGTAGTTGTCTGGTCCAGGTTGCGCCCGTACAAGCGCGGGACAAACGTGGCGAAGAGCAACGCCGACGGCCGATGGGTGCGGTGTGTGGCGAGAAGGCGCTCGGCAGCCCGGCTGTGATCCTCACTCCTCATGCCACCCTGGCGCACGCCAGATCGGTACTGGCGCTCCGACGCCTCGAAGTACTCCACGAGCCTCGGCCAGCTCGTGAAGCCGTACTCGCGCGCGATCGCGAACTGTGCATCGGAGAGATGGAACTCGTCAGGCACCTTGCCAGCGCTGGCCCTGTGCTTCGCGCGAACACGCGCGAGCGCCTCGGGATCACCATCATGCAGCGCGGCGAGCAGCTTCTTTGCCTGCTTC
>CAMPKM010000323.1 GCA_946887155.1 uncultured Gemmatimonadota bacterium | reverse complement strand
GTTAGTGGTTATTGGTACTGGTATCAGTACGGCTGCTGCATACTGCTACTGTTACAGGTAGGAAAACTACTCCCCACTCGCCGGTCCGCTTGGCCTCCCGCAGCCTTCTCCTCCTGACGTGGCGCGCGCTCACACTGCGCTGTCCTCACTGCGGCCGTGGGGGAGGACGGTCGCTCTTCAAGTCCTGGTGGACCACGAAGCCTGTCTGTCCCTACTGCGGCTTCGCACTCGATCGTGGCGAGCCTGACTTCTGGATCGGAGGCTACGCGGTCAACCTGGTCGCGGCCGAATTGATCGTGACGGGGATACTGATCGCAGTGACCGTGGCATCGTGGCCCGACGTTCCCTGGACGTTGCTGCAATGGGGCGGGGCCGCCCTCGCGGTTCTGATGCCGCTCCTCTTCTTTCCGGTGTCACGACTGCTCTGGCTGGCGTGGGACTACTTCTTCCGGCCGGTCCGCGACTGAGCACTGTTATGGCGCCCCGGGTGCCGGTCCTTCCGCCTGACGTTCCGCGCCGCCGCCGCGGGGTACTGCGTCGCATCGGTGCCCTTGCGATGCGGCTCACGCGGTGGCGGATCGAGGGGGCATTCCCCGACCTGCCGAAGTTCCTGATCATCGTGGCGCCGCACACCTCGAACTGGGACTTCTTCGCCGGACTGATGTGCGACCTGGCGCTCGACCTCGACGCCGGGTTCCTGGCCAAGCACACGATCTTCGTCGGCCCGTTCGGTGCCTGGCTCAAATCGTTAGGCGGAATCCCGGTGGTGCGGAGCGCGTCGCATAACGTGGTGTCGCAGGTGGCGGCGGAGTTCGCGCGCCGGGAGACGCTGGTCCTCGCCATCACGCCGGAGGGGACGCGCAAGAAGGTCGATGCATGGAAGAGCGGCTACTGGCACATCGCGCGCGCGGCAGGTGTGCCGATCGTGCCGGTCGGGCTGGACTTCAAGCGCCGGGCAGCAGTCATCGGGCCGATGCGCTACCCCACTGACTCACTCGCCGATGATGAAGCGGAGTTCAAGGCGTTCTTCGCGAGGATCAGTCCTCGGAACCCTGAGCTACGATGAACACGGATTGGTCAACGATGAACACGGATAGGTCAACCGACTGAACTACGAGTCATCGCTGATCAGGCGGATTTACGCGAATCATTCGCGAGAGCCAGCAAAAACAGCGATGACTTACAGATCTCGATGAACACAGATAGTTCAACTGACTGAACAACGAGTCACCGCTGATCAGGCGGATTCACGCGAATTATTCGCGAGAATTCGCCAAATCCGCGATGACTTGCCGTTCAATAAGTTGACTTACCCGCGCAAATCGTTGACTTACCCAAGCAAATCGTTGACTTACCCAAGCAAATCGTTGACGTACCCAATCAAATCGTTGACGTACCCGCGAAAACTTATGGTACTGTCGGCGGACTCCAGAAGCCTGACGCCCCGGCCGAGCCGGCGGAAACTGCTCGTGAATAGAACAATGAGTTGAATATCACGCGGAAGGTGCCTTGAGGCTGACCGCGCCACTGCGGCTGGAATGCGATCAGGACGATGTGGCCATTCCCTCGCGTCACGTCGATAGCCGCGGCCATCCCGCGCATCTTCTCCTCGCCGTGGAGGAAGCCGGAGCGGAGCGGCGAGCCCTCGAGAGGATACTTCGCCAGCACCGCGCCTTCGAAACCGGGCAACGTCGTGAACACCGGGCTCCCGCTCACCACGATATCCGCTTCAGTGGGCATCCCGGCCATCACCGGATGCGTCGTGTCGACGATCGCTCGCATGACCGACACGCCGGTGAAATACTCCTGCCTTGGAACGCCGGCGACGACGTTGCGCACCGGCAACTGCAGCGACGAGATCAGCGACGCCGTACCCTGATTCCATGACACCACGGTGCCGCCGCCGCGGACGAATGCGTCGATGCCGGCGATGCGCGCGCTGTCTTCCGCGCTGACTGGGGCGGGTGTGCCGCCGCCGCGACCGCCCGTTCCACCGCCACCACCTCCCCGGCCCCCGCGACCGGCACTCGTCAGGCTCTGCGACGCCATCAGGATCGCGTCGAAGCGGGCGCCGAGTGCAGTATCACGCAGGTCGTCAGGCCCGATGAGCGTGTACTTGTAGCCGTGCGTGTCGAGCAGCCATTCCGTCCACCCCTGGTCCATGTTGCCCGGTGAGCCCTTGTACAACGCGATCCGCGTTGGCACGGCGTGGGTCACCGTCGAGCGGGGGACATTCAACCGGTCAGTATTCACGTAGAGCGCGCGCGCCAGTGAATCCGCCCGCCGGGCCGGCACACCAACGACGTGGTAGCGCGCATCCGAGGACGTCGTGGCCGGTGCATAACGAACGCTGCCACCCGCGGCGAGCGCGGCATTCATCAACCGGAAGGCGTTGTTCTGCGCCGGATCCAGTGACAACACGCTTCCCCTGCCATTCACCATCGCTGGTGGCGGGACGATTCCAGCCGCCATCGCGTTGGTCGTGAACGGATACTGGTCTGACGCGCCCCACGCGTCCGCGGTTCCCTGCACGAGCGACATCGCTGACCGGAACGCCGCGCTCAACGGCGTCTTCGCCTCGACCGCGTTCACATTCATCTGGTATGGCAGCGTCCACCCGGCGGCGTCGTATGGCAGGTCGTCGCCCATGTCGGGGTACTTCTGCGCCTCGAGCAACTCGCGCACGAGTGGCGCGAATTCCTGGTCGAGCGGCACCACCCACGTGCCGGCCGGGTACGCCGTGCCCTCGTGGGTGGCTTCGCTGCCTAACTGCATGACGCGGACGCCGAGGAAGGCGAGCCGGCGGAGCATCTCGACGGGCGCCATCGGATCGCGCTGCTGCTGCGGGACGATCCACGCGTACGGACCGGACGCCCGGTGCATGGCGATGGCGTCCCGGCCCGACTGGTAGCGATTGTAGAGCACTTCCTCGCCGAACTTGGCCGCATAACGAAGCGTGGCCAGCGACGCGGTGACCATGTAGTCGACCTGATCCTTGAGCGTCCAGCGTCCTTCCTTCCATGGACTGCTGTACATCGACGTTGGCAGCAGGGCGCGATAACTGGCCGGGAGCTGGTCCACGGTGCTGGTGCGCGGGATGCCGCAGTTGCCGCCCTGCGTTTCCGTCCACCAGGACGCGATGTGCTGGTACATCGGCATGTAGTCGATGTAGCCCGGGTAATAGGCGTCGAAGGTCGCCAGCATGTGTACGGCGCCCGACTTGCCTGTCTGGTCCAGCTCCTGCGCGATTCGCGTGCCGATCGAGTTCACGGTACGCGACATGATGGGCGGTGCGTAGAGGCCGATGGGATCGGCGAATGGCGGGATCCAGATACGCGTCGGGAAGGGGGACGACTGATGGTGCACGTAGATGATCTGCGGTTCCCACTCACGCCAGGTGCGCGCGACCACGCGCGATTCGACCACGTTCAGCATGTAACTGTCGCGGTTGTTGTCGTGGCCGATGTATTTCTGGTACAGCTCCATGGGTCCCGGATTTCGTCCGGCGAGCGACTCACGGCACCAGTTGACGACAATGTCCTGCCCGTCGGGGTTGATGCTTGGCCACAGAAACAGGACCGTGTTGTCGAGGATTTCCTTCATGGCCGGGTCGTTCGCCTTCGACAGCAGTTCGTACGCGAGTTGCGGCGTGTGTTGCGAGCCGGCGATTTCCGATGCGTGCAGTCCGCCACTGATGTCGACCAGCGGAAGGCCCTCGCGGGCGAGCTGGCGCGCTTCGGCGTCGCTCAAGCCCTCGGGCCGCGCGATGCGCTGGTTGATGCGTCGCAGGTCATCGATGCGCGCGAGGTTCGCGGGCGAGGAGATGAGCACTGCCGTCCATGGCTTTCCGAAGGACGTCTTGCCGACGTCGATCAGGCGGACGTGCGGGTTGGCGGCAGCGAGTCGACGGAAGTACTCGACTGACTGCTCGTATGTAAACAATTGGGAATCGGCCCCGACCTCGAACCCGAAGACGGTGGCCGGTGAGGGCACCGAGGGCACCTGGGCAATCGCCGAAACCGGGAGAAGGCAAGCGAACAGCAGGGCTATCCGGAACATCGAGTTCTCCAGGCGGATTTGTGGCGGATTTACACGGATACACACCAGAACTGCGAGTCACCGCGGATTTGGCGAATTTTCGCGGAGCGGCAATTCTGGGACGAGAACAAAGGCCGATCTGGATCATCATAAACAACGTGGATCTAGCAGCTTTAAGCGGACTGAACTTGTTAAAAAAATAGATAGCCGTATCCGCGCGAATTCGCCGAATCCGCGAAAACTCGCAGTTCA
>CAMPKM010000322.1 GCA_946887155.1 uncultured Gemmatimonadota bacterium | reverse complement strand
GCCATCTGCCCGATCACCTCGATCGGCGCGACGAACATGGTCGTGTACAGCAGGAACGACACGAACACGCCCGCCGACAGCGCCGGCCCGTCGCCTAACAAGCGCGGCAGGGCAAAGAACCAGACCGACACCGTCATCGTGTGCACGGCCAGCATCAGCAGCGGCCAGAACGTCGTCCACATCCGGTGGATGCGGTTGAACTCGTCGGTTACCGCGTTATTGCGCTCGTCGAACCGGCCGATCTCGCGATTCTCCTGGTTGAAGGCCTTCACGACCTTGATCCCGGGGATCGTATCGGACAGCACGTCCGTCACACGCGACCACTTCCGCCACGCGCGCAGGAACACGCGATTCATCGACTCGCCGTGACGATAGATGAACCAGCAGAGGAACGGCACGGGCAACGTCATCACCAGCCCAAGCCGCCAGTCGAGCATCAGCAGGACCGTGCTGAGCCCGATCAGCATGATCAGGGACAGCGACACGTCCACGATGCCGAACGCCAGGAAGTCCCAGAGACGATCAGTATCCGAAGTCACGCGCGTGATCAGGCCGCCCGTCTTCTTCCGTGAGAAGAACGACAGGCTCAACCTCTGGATGTGCTCGTACAACTCCGCGCGCAGGTCGCGGGCCACGAGCTCGCCTAACACGGACATCAGGCGTAACCGCAGGTGGGCCGCCGCCTGGCGCACCACGAACACGAGCACCATCGCGGCCACGGCCATCCACGCGATCGAAAACGCCGCGTCAGGCGACATCGTCCCCGCCTGCACCGGCCTCACGACGCGATCGATGACGTAGCCGGCGAGGTAGGGCGGCACGAGACTCACCATCGTGATCACCGCCGCCGCGCCCATGCCGAAGAACACCTGCTTCCGGTACGGCGCGAGATACTTGATGAGACGAAGGGTTACAGCCGCGCGACGTTTCGCCACGAGCGCCTGCGCGTCGCGCACCGGCCTCGCCACCGCATCGGCGTAGACACGATCGGCATCGTCGGACGTGACCGTTCGATCCTTCAGCGCCTCGTCCAGGACGAAACGGATGTTCTCGAACGCCCCGCGCTGCCGCTGGGTGTATCGCGCGACGGCAAGCGGTGGCTCGTCAGGCGCACCCGCCAGCAGGAGCGTGTTGGCGCTCAGGCCGGGCGATTCGTGCACGGCCTGGATGTGGCGTCGCTCGATCGAACGCACATCCCACACACCAGGAGCGCTCTCGCGCGCGATCGCAACGTGGCTGGGGCCGAGCGCAATCCATGACGCCGAGAGCCTCAAGCCTGCATCGAGGTCGGCGAAAGCATAAAGCTGTACGGGTTCGTCGTTCCACGCGCGCTCGATCTCGGCGCGCAGGTCGGGCGGGAGCTGGCCCGGTTGTCCGATGTACCGGCCGATGATTTCGCGATCTATTTGTATGGCGTGTTGCATTGTCGTGATCCGGAGGGAGGGAAATAAAAAGGCCTTTCGGGTTTGCTGGAGCACCCGAAAGGCGGATCACGACATCGGAACCGGCGCTTCTAGGGTGCTCGACCTCCATCGATGAAAACGTCCACCTGCGACGTTCCAGGGCGTACGTCGCCCCAGCGCGCATAACGAACTCGCGGCTGGACGCGGTATCGGCTGGACATCGAGGTGGACGTTGACATTCGAGTGGTGATTTTCTCCGGTTGCATCGGACTACACGATCCTGTACGGCGACTGCCAGACTGCTGTTTCAACTATGAGGGAGCACGGTTCCGGCGCGCAACCCCCGGTAATAGAGCGACCCCGGGAGCGTGTGACGCGTCACAAACATCCGGGTGGATGGCCGACTGGCGAGGCAAACAACGTCAGCTATCAACCACAACTCGCGCTCCAAGTATGCCCGAGATCGCGGACGTGAGTTGCTCCCAACGGCTCCGTTCGGCAGTGAGCTGCTTCCGGCCGGCGGTTGTGATGCGGTATTCGCGGACCTTCTGGTTATGCTCCGAAATCTTCCAGCTTGCCGTGATCCACTTGCGTCGCTCGAGCCGGTGGAGAGCTGGATACAGCGACCCGGTCTCAACCTGCAGGACGTTGCTGGAGTGGGCGCGGATCATCTGCATGATGCCGTACCCGTGCTGCGGCCCCCAGCAGAGGGTCTGGAGGATCAGGGCGTCGAGCGTGCCCTGAAGCAGGTCGATCTTGGAATTGGCGCGGGCTCGAGGAGACATGGTAGAAGGTGGCTGTAGAATTCCTACAGCCTTTGACCCGGGCAGGCTGGAGACGGTTTACTCCTTCGCGATGGCGCAGGAATCTTCCAGAAAGAACGAGTCTTTCGGGTTCGGAGTGGGTATTGGTCTTCGCTTCCGCGGGCAGATGGGCGCGGCACGTCAAAGGCTGGAGAACCGAGTCGCCGCGGATAACACGAATCAACGCGGATCCCTTTCCACTCGGCTCACGGGGTAATTCGACGTCGTCGGGCGCCGGATGCACACAACACGGGAGTTGTGGGGAAGGCGCCGAGGGATCGGTCTCGATAGAGGAGCCAAACGGAATGAGATCCGCGTGGATTCGCGTGATCTGCGCCGACTCGGTACTCTAGCCGTTGACCCGCCGCGCAAATCCGCTAGCGGCCTATGTGCTCGAACTCTTCTCTAACGATGCGAGATGCCGGCTGACGATGAAGAACAGTACGAACGGCCCCAGGGCGCCAAGCAACCAGACGACGTTGTAGATCGCTGAACTCGGAAGGCCCTGCTGCGTGAAACCGGTGAAGAGCAGGTACCCTCCCGCGATGAGAGCGGCGAGGACCACCGGGACGCCGAACTTTGCCAGGCGGCTCGAGCGCGTCATGTACCACGTCACGATCACCAGTGGCGTGAAGAGCAGGGCCGACCACCAGATGAGGAGATGCTGGTAGGGCAGGAAGGTGAGGAATCCAACGAGGTAGGTGGCGCAGGCAATGCGCCACGACCATCCCAGCCACCACCATCGTCGCGACTGATCAGCCGGCACCATTGTCTCCATTTTCTGGCTTGAGGCCCATCTCGGCGAGGAACTGGATCCCGCCTGTCGGCAGGTCACCGCGTTTGGCGGCGCGGGTGAGTACGAGTCTCTCCTTCGCGCGCGTCATGCCAACATAGAGCAGGCGTCGCCCTTCCTCGATATCCAGCTTGCCGGCGGGCCGGTCGCGACTCCCGCCCGGAAGCTCCGAGTCTTCGACGCCGACGACGTACACGCGCGAGAATTCGAGTCCCTTGGTGGAATGCAAGGTGAGCAGGCTGACGCGATCCTTCGAGACCTCGCTGCCGTCCTGTCGCGAGAGTGCAACCAGCTCCAGGAACTGCGCGATCTGGCCTTCGAGCAGCGGCGCGTTACATCGCAGGAGGAGACGGCGCAGGCGGGCCATCGCTTGCGGGTAGCGGTCATCGGCCGTGCGCTCGGTCCGCAGCCGCTCCATCAGTTTGCGGCCGCCGAGTCGGTCGATGACCTCGTCGACGTGCGGGATGCTCATGTCGCCCGCCAGCTCGCGCTGGATACGGTACTGTTCGAGCGCGTCGCTGTACCTGCCTAACGCATAGTACGCCGTCGCCTTCTTGAGTTCGCTGAACTCGCCAGCGGCCGGTGACGTTCCTCCCGAAGGATCGAGCGCCAGTGCGATACCGAGTTGGTCGAGCAGGTTCGCCAACGCCGTCCGGCGCGACCGAATCAGTCGTTCGTCATCCAGCCGCAGAAAAACCTGGGCAAGCGTACGTGAATCGTCCAGCGCGCGATGGGAGTGCCCCGTCGGGATATGAAAATGCTCCGCCAGGTCCGTCAGCCGCCTGCTCCCCGGATGCAGTTCCCTCGCGAGGACCAGCGTGTCGTACGTGAGGAACACGTGACCACCGCTCATGCGCTCGAGAATCGGGAAATCGAAGCGATACCCGTTATGCGCAATGAGGACGTTCTTGCCGCAGAAATCCCGGAACGCGTCCCAGACCTGCTCGAAGTGCGGTGCATGCTCGACGTCCTGCTCCGTGATCCCCGTCAGCGCAACGACCGCGGCGTGAATCGGCACTCGTGGCTTCACGAGCGATGACCACACCTCGGTCACCTGACCGTCTCTCACCCGCACCGCGGCGAGATCGATGATTTCGGCCTTCGATACGTCCTTGTCGGTGGTCTCGATGTCGACCGCGTTGAAATCCCTGAACGCCACCTCGCCACGCCGTGTCGCGACGAGTTGCAGCGCCTTGAAGACCCCCAGGGCGATCCCAAACGACGGCGTATCATTCGCTCGAATCGCTTCCGCTTCAGCGGGACACTCGGGGCCAACGCCAAATCGCGTGAACCCGACGCTCTGAAGCAGTGCCC
>CAMPKM010000321.1 GCA_946887155.1 uncultured Gemmatimonadota bacterium | reverse complement strand
TCGTCAATCGTCAATCGTCAATCGTCAATCGTCAATCGTCAATCGTCAATCGTCCGCGCGATCGCTTATTGAACTTCCACCCCGCCTGCAACACTCCCATCGCCAGCGCGATCTTGACCAAGTCCCCAGGAATGAACGGCAAGAACCCGGTCATGAAGGCGGTCTCGAAGCCCACGAACCGCGATAGCCAGAGCACACCGCAGGCAAAAATCACCAGACTGCCCAACCACATCGCCAGCGCCGTTCTCCATGCGCGGTCTGACCAGCCGCGTTCCATGAGTGACCCGATCAGCCATGCCGCGCCGATCCAGCCCGCCAGGTATCCGGTGGTTGGTCCGGCGAGGTATGCCAGTCCAGCCGCGCCGCCGGCGAAGAACGGAAGCCCCATCGCTCCGGACGTGATATAGGCAACGATCGTCGTGACGCCTCGTCGTGGACCGTACAGTGCCGCGATCAGCATCACGGCAAAGGTCTGGCCCGTAATCGGGACCAGCGAAAACGGAACCGGAATCCTGACCTGGGCCGATGCGGCTATCGCCAGGATGCCGGCGACGACCAGGACGACATCACGGGCGATGCTGTCTTCCGACCAGATCGCGTCGACCAGGACTCGCGGAGACGAAGCAATACGTTGCATGGAAAAGAAGGGGCTCTCGTTATGCAGTTTGGCCGGTCGCGTACCGGCGACCTCATGGTCAGGAAATGAATCAGGCGCGATCCGCTGCAGCAATGGCCGGTCGCGTCGCCCGGTGCCCTCTTCCCATTGACATTCGATGTATCACAAATAGGTTACGCATCGACGCTTGATGGGAAGGATCGTGACGCGACAGACCGTGGATCTCCTGCAGGGCACGCTGGACCTGCTGATCCTGAAGACGCTGAGCTGGGGGCCGGCACACGGTTACGCCATTGCCCGCTGGATCGAACAACTGACCGGACACGTGCTGCAGATCGGCGAAGGCTCCCTGTACCCGTCGCTCCACCGGCTCGAACAGCGCGGCCTGGTGACCAGCGATTGGCAATTGAGCGAACACCGGCGGCGAACCAAGGTCTACACACTCACCGCCGCCGGACGCCAGCAACTCCGCGCCGAACAGAAGGTCTGGGGCAGCTTCGTCAACGCCGTCAGCAAAGTCCTCGACGCCCCCGCCCTCCCCGCGTGATGGTAATGTCCGCGCAGGCCACCGTATCACCCTACTAATACCAGTACCAATAACCACTAACCACTAACCGTAAGCCGCCTCAAGATTTGTTCTTCGCCCGCGTCCGCGCCGCCTTCCGGGCGGCAGCCGACCGCGCCCGCGGTCCCTTGGTGCGCGCTGCCTGACGAGCGGACGCCGATCGTTCGCTCTTCGTCCGGCGCCGCGCCGCCACGCGAGCATGCCTGGCCAACGCTTTTTTGCTCGCCCCCTTGGTTCCCTCGCGTCTCAGCCGTCGCGTCATCGCGCGAGAACGCCGCGCCGAGGGGGTCTTTGATTTTCGAGAGCGCCCCTTCTTGAGGTCTCGTTTGGCCGCTCGGCGCGTTTCGGCCGGAGCATCGCCCTTCTTCGGCGCCGGAAGTTTGACACCGGCGCGGCGCGCCTTGGAAAGGCCGATTGCAATCGCCTGCTCTGGCGACCGCGCGCCGTGCTTCCCTTCGCGGACGTGGTGAATTTCTTCACGGACGAATTCGCCCGCCTGCGTCGACGGGGATTTTCCTTCACGCTTCGCCTTACGAGCGCGCTGGACCGTTCGTTTCTCCGGCATGGTCTCCTCCTGGCTGACTGAGCGGCGGTGACGCAACGCATTCGCAGCCGCTCAGGAATCGTAGTACCACCGGTTGACGACGATGCTCCGCCGAAGCGTGGTCAGCGTTAGGCTGTAAACATCCACGAGGCACACTGCTGGAGCGTCAGGGTATGGAGCCTGCCGATCCGTTGCGCATGGCTGAACCTGCGTGCGGCAACGATCCGGCTTCGATAGTCCACCTCGCTGGAGACAGAAATGCGTACGCATCTGACGGCTGCCGCGATTTCCCTGCTGACCATTGCCTGCGCCGGCGGCGCTGGCGACGAGACTGATACGTCCGCCGCGGATACCACCGCGTCCATGACGACCAGCGGCGGCAACTCCGTAACCACCACCGTTCGCGATGCGAACGGCCGCGACCTCGGCACACTGACGTTGACGGACGGCAGTGGCGGGGTCTCGATCTCCGGTACGCTGACCGGCCTGCCTCCCGGCGAGCACGGGTTGCACCTGCACATGGTCGGCCGCTGCGACGCACCCGGGTTCGAGTCGGCGGGCGACCACTGGAATCCCACCAGCAAACAACATGGCTCGCAGAACCCCCAGGGTCCGCACCTCGGCGACATGCCTAACGTGACTGCCGGTGCCGACAGCTCGGCCACGGTCCAGGCCACCACTCCGGGTGGAATGCTGCGCGGGGCAACGGACATGCTGCTCGATGCCGACGGCGCGGCCGTGGTCATCCACGCGTCGCCTGACGACTACCTGACTGATCCCTCCGGTGGGTCGGGCGCCCGCATCGCCTGCGGCATGATCAGCGGCATGTAAGAGATTTGCGAAGTGCTGCCACACCACGTGTGACGGACGGTTCGCCGAAAGACGACGACGCCACCGAACCTGCCCCGGTCAGCTGGACTGGCACCGATGCTTCTTCGGTGGCGCGGCGAACCCTCGCTGCAACAGGTGTAGTGGTTGCGGTCATTGTCCTGCTCCTGTTTGCCTGGTACACCCGCGACATACTGCTTCTTGGCTTCGCGGGCATCCTCGTCGGCGTCTTTCTGAGGCGCCTGGCGACCTGGGTGAGCGACCGCACCCCGCTATCGCCGCGGTGGGCTCTCGTTGTCGTCGTGCTCGCGCTCTTCGGCACCCTGGTGGGGGCGTTCGCTTTGCGTGGCGAGTCCATTGCCGCCGAGGTCCGGACACTGCGCGAACGCATGCCGGAGGCCGCGGAGCAGTTGCGGACCCGGCTCGAGCGCTACGAGTGGGGACGGCGCGCGGTCGAGGCGGCGCCGAACCCGAGCGCGTTGCTCCCCGACAATCCCGATGCGATCGGGCGGGTCACTGGCGTGGTGTCGAGTACGTTCAGCGCGCTGGCGAGCTTCGTCATCGTCCTCTTCCTCGGCATCGTGCTGGCCGCGACCCCGCGCGTTTACGTGAACGGGCTGCTGGCGCTTGTGCCCAGGGGCAAGGTGCCGCGAGGGCGCGAGGTTCTCGAGCGGCTCTATGACACCCTCTGGTGGTGGCTCATCGGGCGTCTGGCCGCCATGACCTTCATCGGTGTGATAACGGGCGTCGGCTTGTGGATCATAGGAGTGCCGCTGGCGTTCGTGCTCGGATTGATCGCGGCGTTGCTTTCGTTTATTCCGAACATCGGACCGATCCTGTCCGCGGTCCCCGCCGTGCTTCTCGCCCTGGTGCAGGGGCCGCGGGTCGCGCTGTGGGTGGTTGCGCTCTACGTCGGCGTGCAGATCGTCGAGAGTTATGTGCTCGATCCCGTTATCGACCGGAAGACGGTTTACCTGCCCCCGGCTTTGACCATTCTGGCGCAGCTCGTGTTTGCGCTGTTTGCCGGTATTCTGGGCCTCGCGCTTGCCACCCCGCTCACTGCCGCGCTCATGGTACTCGTGACGATGTTGTACGTGCAGGACATACTCGGGCGACGCGATATTGAAGTGGCGTCGCATTGATGGCGGAATGGTCTGGCTGACATTCGTGCCCGTCGCCGCACCGAACCGATTCCAACTGGAACTTGCACCCACCGGCCGAGCACGACACCGTCCCGACGCCGCCACCCGAACTGACGAGCGGGACGATGGTGCACTTCTACCGCGCCGTCGTGAGTCACGCGGACGTCTGGCGTCAACGGATGGATGCGACGACGAACTGGGCGGCCGCGACGACAGCCGGCATGGTCACCTTCGCGTTCGGCGATCCCGCCGCACCGCACGTGGTGCTGCTGCTCGCCATTGCATTCGACGTCATCTTTCTCGTTATGGAGTCGCGCCGGTACCAGACGTATGACCTCTGGCGGCGTCGCTTCCGCACGCTGAACCACTACTTCATCGCCCCCACGCTCGCTCCGGGAACGGGACCGAGCGAGGCGGAGATCCGGGAGCACTTCGCCCTCCTCGCCGGAGATCTCGGACGGACTGTGCCCCATCTCGGGATGGCCGAAGCTGTCGGCTACCGGATCCGGCGCAACTACGGCTTTCTGTTCCTCCTTGCGCTCGCGTCGTGGCTCCTGAAGCTCGAGATGCATCCAACAAGCGCCGATAACTGGGCAGTCATCATCGATCGCGCGGCCGTGGGCAACGTACCGGGCGAGT
>CAMPKM010000320.1 GCA_946887155.1 uncultured Gemmatimonadota bacterium | reverse complement strand
GCCGGCGCCTAACGACACGTTCAGGTCGACCACCTCGGCCGATAGTGCCTGACGAACCTCGGCATCGTCGAAGTCCACGCGGGTGCCGTTCCGGACCACGGTGTGGCCATTGACCTCGGCCTCGACCGCCGCCGTGACGATCGTCGCGTCGAAGACCTTCCCGACCGCCATCAGGATGCGCCCCACGTTAGGGTCGGCGCCATGGATCATGGTCTTGATCAGCGGCGAGTTCACCAGCGACTTCGCCACTTGCCGCGCCTCGGCCTCGTTCAGCGCATCGCGAACCGTGCAGCGCAGCAGGTGCAGTGCGCCTTCGCCGTCCCGCGCCAGGATTTCCGTCATCCGGATGCAGCCGGCCGTGAGCGCGTCCTGGAATGCTGCTTCGTCGACACGGCCGGCCATGCCGTTGGCGAGAATGGCACAGGTATCCGACGTGCTCGTGTCGGTGTCGACCGAGAGCATGTTGAACGAGACATGCACCGCGTGCCGCAACAGGCGGTCGAGCGTTGCTCTCGGAAACTCGGCGTCGGTGAAGATGTACGCGAGCATCGTCGCCATGTTCGGCTCGATCATCCCTGATCCCTTGGCGATCCAGGTGATCGTTGCCGCGCCAACGGACATCGAGAGCGCCTTGGGATGGCTGTCCGTCGTCATGATCCCGTGAGCGCCCACCAGCGGGTCATCCGACAGCTCGGCCGCCATTCCGCGAAGCCCGCTCTCGATCTTCTCGATCGGAAGCGGAACGCCGATCACTCCCGTCGAGCTGACGAGCACTCGTTCCGGAGTCGTTCCACATTCCGCGGCGGCGGCGGCCGCCATCCGGCGAGCATTCAATACGCCAGTCTCGCCGGTCGCGACATTGCTGACCTTGCTGTTGACGACAATGGCGCGAAGCTGGCCGCCTTTTATCGTCTGGCGACCCAGGACGATCGGCGCGCCAGGGAACTGGTTGCGCGTGAACACAGCTGCCGCGGCCGCTTCCCGTTCGCTGACGAAGAGCGCCAGGTCCTTGTCGGCGGGCTTGAGCCCACAGTTGCGGCTCGCACATCGAAAGCCGATGGGAAACCTTGGCTTATCGTGAAACGTCATGGGAGACTGAGCAATTGGAATGGTGGCGCTTAAGTTATCGAGGTCAACTGTGGTCCGGCCATCTTGCCGTCCTGACCGGACGAGGGTGGCAAGGCTATAATGAAAGGGCTCGCGCACCCGCGATGGAGATGTAATGAAGTGGCCACGCTGGTTACCGCGCCTGTTGACTGAGCCGGTTTCGAATGGAACCGCGGCAGAGCGCAATGTGCGGATTCCGACTCCCGCGACAGCGGAACGGTTAGGCATCAGGGATGTCGGTCACTGTGAAGTGTGCGGCCGTTCCATGCAGGCGCGAACCCGCCGCGATGAATTTCGCGGCCGCGTCGATTGCGATTGCGGCTTTCGCAACCATGTCGAATTCCGTGACGTTCGCGTTGCCGGTGTCGCCCGCGGGAAACACGTGACCGTCACGAGTGGTCGCCGGTTCGAGGCCACGCGGCACAAGCCCGATTTGAGGCTGGCGTGGCGCTTCGGGATCTGTCCCAGTTGCAGCATGGCCGTGCGTCTCCTCGATGCCCACATCGTCGCCAGCGAAGACGCGTCCGGCAACGGGGAGACAGTCACCTATTACTGTACGAATTGCCGGCTGGATGATGACTCGCGCCGCGGAAAGGTTGTGGGTCATGATGGCGCCCCGGTGGTGGATGAACTGAGGTACCACTCTGCGAGCCACTGACAGAGAGTGGGGTTGGAGCTGAGCCTGCCCCCGTCTGACCACCGGCCCCATTGAAGTTCGTCCTCAATTCGTTCGGGTCGTTCGGTGACCTGAACCCATACATCGGCCTCGGCCGCACGTTGAAGGATCGCGGCCACGATGTCGTCCTCGCGCTTCCCCGGTTCTATCACCCGTTCGTCGAGGAAGCAGGACTCAGGGCCCACGCGATCCGTCCCGACATCGAGCCGGAGAATCGCGAGCTGGTCAGGCGCGTTATGCACCCGTTAAAGGGCGCCGAGTTTCTCGTTCGCGACCTGATGATGCCGGTGGTCGAGCAGTCGTACGAGGACCTCGACGCGATCGTGGACGACGACGACGTGGTCGTGTCGCACCCGCTGACCTATGCCGTCCCCGTGCTCGCCGAGCACCGGCGCTTGCGGTGGGCGGCTTCGGTACTGGCGCCGCTGGGTTTCTTTTCGCGGACGGATCCGCCCCTGATTGCGGTTCACCCGCTGGTCGCGGCAATCCAGCGAAACCTGCCTGGTTTGTATCGGCGGACGATTCCCCTCGCGCACGTTGCGACGCGCTCATGGGGCGAGCCGGTGCGCGCCTTACGAGTGAAACTGCGCCTGCCGCCCGGATCGGATCCGGTGCACTCGGGCCAGTTCTCGCCGCGCTTGGTGCTGGCGATGTTCTCGCGAGTGCTCGCCGAGCCGCAGCCCGACTGGCCGCCCAATACCGTGGTGACCGGCGCCGTGTCGTGGGACAAGGTGCTTGGCGGCCTGCCGCCGGCACTCAGCGCCTTTCTCGACGCCGGTGCTCCACCGGTCGTGTTCACGCTCGGCACGTCAGCGGTGGCCGGTGCGACGGCTGCGCGTTTCTACCGGACGAGTCTCGAAGCGGCTCGTGAGGCAGGGGTGCGTTCCGTGCTGCTCATTGGCAAGAACGTCGATAACCGTCCCGCGTCAGCGCATGGCGACGACGTATTCGTCGCGGACTGGGCGCCGCACTCGGAGCTGTTTGCGCGGGCGGCGTTGATCGTGCATCAGGGCGGGGCCGGGACGTTGCACACCGCGTTGGCTTCAGGTCGTCCGATGATCATCGTGCCGCACGCACACGACCAGGGCGACAACGCCGTGCGCGCGGCTCGCAACGGTGTCGCAAAGGTCGTGTTCCCAACGGAGTACCGCCGTTCCGTGGTCCGCGACAACATCCGCGCCCTGACATCGGACCCGGCGTGGCGCCGCGCCGCCGAACAGGTGGCTGGGATCGTCCGGGCCGAGCACGGAGCCGACCGTGCCGCCGACTCCCTGGAGGGACTGGCCGAGGTGTCCAACCATTCCGGTGGCCGGGCTGTCTGATGCCTTGACGGTCGACAACAGGCCGTCCGACCTTATTGTCGACCGTCGAGGTAACAGACCATGGCCGCGCCCGAGCTCCAGCAGGGGTCGCTCGATCTCCTCATCCTGACCACGCTGCACGGCGGCGCCCTGCACGGCTGGGCGATCTCGCGCCGCATCCAGTACCAGTCCGGCGAGGTGCTGCGCGTGGGCCAGGGCTCCCTCTATCCCGCGCTCTACCGGCTCGAGGAGCGCGGCCTCGTTCGCGCGTCGTGGGGAATCTCCGACGAGGGGCGGCGGGCAAAGTTCTACCAGCTCTCCGCCGCCGGCAAACGCGCGCTGGCGAAGGAAACCGATGCCTGGCGGACGTACTCGGGCGCGGTGAACCTCGTGCTCCGGGGGGCCGGCCTGTGATCTCCCCACTGCAACTGCTGCGGCGCCTTGGCGCCATCGTGCGTGGCCGGCAATTCGATCGCGACATGGACGACGAGATGACGTTTCATCTGGACATGGAAGCCCGCGACGCCGAACGGTACGGCGCCACGCCGGACGAAGCCCATCGCCGCGCGCGTCAGGCATTCGGTGGCGTGCAGCGGTTCCGCGAGGAGGGTCGCGATGCCCGTGGAATCGGCGGCCTGCGCGACGTGAAAAGCGACATCCGGTACGGCCTTCGCGTCCTCCGTCGCTCACCCGTCTTCACGACCGTCGCTGTTGGTACGCTCGCTCTCGGCATCGGCGCCAACAGCGCGATCTTTTCCGTCGTGAATGCGGTCCTCCTCAAGCCGCTTCCGTTTCCAGACCCGGAATCCCTGGTGAGCGTCTGGGATGGCGGGCACTCGATAGCGGAGTTCGTCTACGTCCGCGACCGGACGCAGACCCTCGCATCGGTCGCGATGTACATGCCCGACCACGGCGTCAGCCTCAGCGGCGACGGCGAGCCGATGCGCCTGACGAGTGCACAGGTCAGCGCGGGCTTCTTCGACGTACTGCGCGTTCCGCCGATGCATGGCCGCTTCTTCCAGAAGGGAGACGACGGGCCCGCTGCCGCCAAGGTGGTCGTGATCAGCCACGCACTCTGGCGCGACCGGTTCTCGTCCGATCCGGATGTCGTCGGCCGCCTGATCGACGTCGATGGCACCAGCCGGCAGGTGGTGGGCGTCGCTCCTCAAGGACTGTCCTTCCCCAGCAGCGAAACGCAGCTCTGGATTCCGTTGATCGTTGACCTCGTCGGCGCGCGGCAAGCCTCCGGGTCCCGGCCCGGGTGACATCG
>CAMPKM010000319.1 GCA_946887155.1 uncultured Gemmatimonadota bacterium | reverse complement strand
ACCCCAAACCCCCAACCCAACATAGATTCCCCCATCCGCTCGGGCCGAGGTGGTCGCCCGGGGCTTCCCGCCCCATGTCCACGTCCCGAAGCGCTGGCGCCATCGATATTTCCGCGATTCCTGTTTCGCGGCGAGTCGGTGAGCGTAAGGTGCGGTTCGCGCGGATACCGTTGGTCGGACGCGCTGGGCCCATTCCGGGCAGCACCGACCGGTGGTTCGCGATCCAGATTCTGAGCGCCACGGTCCCTGATCTTCGGGGTTCGGACGGTGAGCGCCTCGAGGGCCGTACGCGCTGGAACGCGGCGGTTCGACTAACCACATCCTCCACAACCGATGAACCAGCGTCAGACCAGGCACGCGCCGACGCGCGCGCCGGTCGCCCCACTGTACCGCGGCCCACAGGCCACCACCGCCGCCGCCCCGCTGCTGCCACCATCCTTCTCGCACGCACCTAACGCGGCACTCCTGATCGACTTCGACAATGTGACGATGGGCATCCGCTCGGACCTGGCGGCCGAGCTCCGGAGCCTGCTCTCGTCCGAGATCATCAAGGGCAAGGTCGCTGTCCAGCGCGCCTACGCCGACTGGCGCCGCTACCCGCAGTACATCGTCCCGCTCGCCGAGTCGTCGATCGACATGATCATGGCGCCGGCCTACGGCTCGTCGAAGAAGAACGCGACCGACATCCGCCTCGCCGTCGACGCCATCGAGATCGTCTTCACCCGGCCGGAGATCGGCACCTTCATCCTCCTCTCCGGTGATTCCGACTTCGCGAGCATGGTCACCAAGCTCAAGGAGTACGGCAAATACGTCATTGGCGTAGGCATTCGCGAATCGTCCAGCGACCTGCTCGTCATGAACTGCGACGAGTACTACAGCTACAACGCGCTCGCCGGACTCGTGAAGCAGAGCGAAGAAGAAGTCGTGAAGTGGGACCCGTGGGAGCTCGTCGTCGAAGCCATCAATCGCATGGTCAAGAACGGCGATGTCATGCGCTCCGATCGCCTCAAGCAGGTCATGCAGGACATCGATCCGACGTTCGACGAAAAAAACCTCGGCAAGTCCAAGTTCTCGAAGTTCTGCCAGGAAGCGGCCGAACAGGGCCTGATCAAGGTGATCAAGCTCGAGAACGGACAGCTCGAGGTGGCGCCCACCGAGCAATCGGCGCGGGCCGGCACCGCTGGCATTCCCGCACCCAAGGCGCCGGGCGCCCAGTCAGCCGCAGCGCCGTCGCATGGCGCGTCGAACAACGGTGACCGCGACGAAGTCAGGGATCGTGGACGTCGCGGACGCCGCGGCGGCCGTGGCCGTGGCCGTGAGCGCGATGATCGTCGCGAGCGTGAGCAGACACCGGCATCGAGCGAAGCCGCGCCGGCCACGCCAACAACATCCGCGATCCCGGGGTCCTCATCCCCAAGCCCCAGGCCCCAGGCGACAGGTCCCGATATCGGCCACACCGGCCAGCGCCTGACGAGGGAAGAAGCGTTCGACCTCGTGAAGAAGGCCGCAGCCGACATGATCCAGGGAGATCGCGCTATCGCCGCCTCGGCGCTGCGCCGGCGCGCATTCGAGATCCTTGGTCGCGACAGCGAATCGTTGAGCGATCGATTCTTCAATCGCGTGCTGCGCGACGCCCACGATGCGGACATTATCGACCTGCGCCGCCGTGGCGACGATTTCGAGGTGGCAATGCCATCGCAGGTGGCACCAGTCGCCGAGCAACTCAATCGAGCAGCCGCGGCGCATGCCGCGCCGGCCGCCGCAGCTCCCGCCTCACCGGTCGTCAGGGGTATGGGACCGCGGGGAATTCCCGCCAGGGGACGTGGCGGTGCACGCGCGCTTCCACCAGACCTGTTGATGGTTGGCGTGGTGGAAACGCCGGCGCCCGCGCCGGAACCTGCCGCCGAGGCCCCCGCGGCTGCGCCGGCAAAGAGCCGCACGCGCGCCAAGGCCGCGAAAACGAAGTCGTCAGGCACCGAGGCCAAGCCAGCGGCGAAGAAGAAAGCCGCCCGGGCCCCTCGCGCAAAGAAGACGGCGGAGGCGGCAGACAAGGCGTGACGGCTGGAGTCAGGCTGGAGCGGACGGCCACCGGTCGTCCGCTTCCAGCGGCCTTCTACGATCGCGCCACCGAGCAGGTCGCTCGTGAGCTGTTAGGCGCTGTGCTGGAGCACCGCACCGCGGATGGCGTCGTCCGAGGGCGTATCGTCGAAACGGAGGCCTATATCGGTCCCGAGGATCCCGCGTGTCACGCCGCGGCCGGCATCACGCCGCGAACGCGCATCCTCTACGGCCCGCCCGGACTTTCCTACGTGTACTTCGTGTATGGGATGCACTGGTGCTTTAACGCGGTCACCCGCGAGGAGGGCCACGGCAGCGCGGTGCTGGTCCGCGCCGTCGAGCCAGTAGCCGGACTGCCGATCATGCGTCGCCGCCGGCAGGTCCGGCGCGACCAGGACCTGACGAGTGGACCGGCACGTCTCTGCGACGCCTTCGGCATCACGGGCGACCAGAATGGCCTTCGCCTCGATCGTGGTCCTCTGCGCATCCTTCAGGGAATCAGCGTGCCTGACGAGAACGTGGTCGTTGGCCCACGCATCGGAATCAGAAAAGCCGCCGACTGGCCCCTCCGGTTCCACGTCCGCCAAAATGCTTTCGTATCCAGGGCGTAAAAACGAAGAGGGCCCCGAATCGAGACCCTCTTCAACTCATCAACTCACGAACTCACGAACTCACGAACTCACTAGAACTTCTCGATCGCGCTACCAAAGCTGTACCGAATCCCGCCCTCGAGCACCGTCGTGTACGACGAGCGATTCAGCAGGAACGAGTTACGCGTTGGCATCGCGCTGGCCTGGAAGAAAAGTCCCGAGCGGCCAAAGTTGAACTGGGCGCCGACTGAACCAACCAGGGACGCCCGGCTGCTGAACTCGTCGACCATCACGAACACTTCCTCGAGCGATTCCTGGCTGACAAACGAGCCGACCGGAGTCGCGCTCTGCAGCACGTTGAGCGCCACGCCGATGCCGGCGTAGGGGAGGATGAACTTGTCACCCTGCGGCATCGCGTACACCTCGACGGCGTAGCGGCGCCAGTCCTTCACATCGACCGGGCGGGAAGAGCCCGAAACCGTCGGATCATAGATCGCGCTCTGCTTGTCGAAGAACGCCTGCTGGATGGACAAACGGAGCGCAAAGCGCTGCCGCATGATGAACCATTCACCGCCAACCGTCGGAGCGGTTACGGCCTGCTCCGAATCGTAGCCGGCATTGAACAGCATCGCTCCACCGTTGATACCCCAGTACCAGGCATCGCGAGCCGGAGCCGCGGAACCGTTCGCACCCTGCGCGAACGCCACTGCTGGAACGAGCATCATGCCGGCGAAAGTCGCGGCGACCGTGCGAACCAAGCGCATACGCTGAGCCTCTGAAGCGGAAAGGAGTCGGCGCTGCTCGGCGTCGCCGCGGTCAGCGCGAATGGCGAGTGGCAGCTCGAACGAGGCTTGCAGCCCCCGCCCGGGTCCGGCAACTCATCAATGGGACGATAGGCCCCACAAACGGGTCACTGGCTGCGGTCTGTCCCCTGTGTACTGGATCACAAATCCCGGTTTCGTCCCATTCCCATCACCCATCTCACGGCTGTACCATCGGTTGGAGGCGTCACGCCAGCGTCACAAGGGGGGCAGGTGGCCGAGCACGTCTCGCCCGCGGCGAGAGAGAAAGTGGTCCAGGACCTGGCGGAGCACTTTGCCCAGGACCGCCTGACGCTTCCCGAATATGAGCGCCGAGTCGAACTCGCCTATCGCGCGGATTCCGGCAGCGCGCTCAACGACCTGACGCGCGACCTGGTTGTCCTGCCATCGCTTCGCGTGTCAGAGTCACCGGCCGTGGCCGATGCCACGCATGTGGCTCCGTACTCTCGGAAGGCAAAGAACTTCCTGGCGCTGATGTCAGGCGTGCTGCGCAAGGGTAACTGGACCGTTCCGCCGCGCATGCGTGCTATCGCCTGCATGGGAGGCATCAGCCTCGATCTGCGCGAGGCCAACCTCTCCGCGCCGGTCACGGACATCTACGTTTTTGCGATGATGGGCGGCGTCGAGATCATCGTCCCACCCGACGTGCGACTCGAGTCCGACGGCTTCGCCATCATGGGCGGCTTCGAGGATCAGTTGAAGGAGCCGGCCTCACGCAACCCGGACGCGCCACTCATCCGCGTCCACGGCCTGGCCATCATGGGCGGCGTCGAAACCCGAGTCGCGGGGATAGAAGATGAGGCCGAAGCGACCTGACAGAATCGTTAGGCCCCGTGCCCCATCGATGCCCCTCAAATGACTCCGAGCCGCCTCCCAACCTCCTTG
>CAMPKM010000318.1 GCA_946887155.1 uncultured Gemmatimonadota bacterium | reverse complement strand
ACGGCGCCGGCGCTCTAGAAGCCGTCGCACCAGCTCCACGTTCTTGCCCTTGATCTTCCCATCGGCGTACGCGTCGGCGAGCGCTTGCTGGATCCCGGCGTCGTCACTGCGTGCGATCGTCGCGGCGAGGGTCAGCGGAATGACCTTGAACGGCAGCAGGCGGGCGGGAAAGAACCGGAGCATCAGCACGCCGACCACCGCGGCTACCGCCATCAGAACGACGAACACGATGAAGATGTGCCGGCTCGTACCGTCGAGCGCGCGCGGAGCCATGAGTGCTCCGATGCCGGCCAGGACACCGAGTCCGATCACGTCCTGCACGCGATCGACCAGGCTTCCCAGCAGCAGGGTGCTGGCGGAGCGCGAGTGTTTCATTGCCACACCGGCCCGCACGACATCGCCACCAACGATCGACGGCAGAAAAAGATTGCCGAACAGGCCCCAGTAGTACGCGTGCACCGCCGCCCGGGCTGGAAGCGCCGCCCCGGCGGTGTTCACCAGCAGCCGCCACTTCATCACGCCTAACAAGTGCGCCGAGAGGTACACGACGAGCGCAACCGGCCACGTCAGCGGCGGCACCGACGCCATCGCCGAAAGGAGCTGGTCGACGGGTAGCCACCACGCGATCAGGACCAGCGCGAGCACCGTGGCGACGATGCGCAGCACCCACTTCCATGGAATCCCCGGCGAGGTCGTGGCCGCCCCGGTCATGTCAGTCCTCGACCACGTGCGTGGCAAAGATCCGCCGGAACTCGGCCCACTTCGCGTCGTCGAACCGCCCGTCATTCAGGCACTCGACCGCACAATACGCCATGAACAGCGCGTGGTGAGTATTGTCGTGCGCGAACAGCCCCTGTCGTCCGAACGTCAGCAACCGATCCTGCGTCGACGCCCAGGCATCATGCGCGTTGAAGTGGCGTTCGTAACCTGACAGATAGATCGGGTACGCGTGCCGGAGTCGTTTCACATGCACGGCCACTGGCGGCCTGACCAGCGGAAGCTCCGCCGTCCGGATGTCGCGCACCACCAACTCGCCCAGCTCGGCGTCGCTCATCGACCATGTGGCATCGCCCGGTGAGCATGGCAACTCGGCACAGAGCACGGTGGTGCCGTTCGGTGTGCCCAGGTCCGAGTAGTTTTTCGGCTCCGACAGGCGCGTGATCGAAATGTTCGATTCCGGGAAGTAATGAGCGTCGGTAGGAGTGAACTGGTTCACGTCCAGCTGCAGATAGACCAGCAGCATGGCCCGGTAGTCGATGCCCGGAGTCGGCGCCGTGAGTTCTGGCGCGGGCGCGGGACTCGTCAGGCGCGCCAGCATCGTGATCGGAATCGTCGACCAGACGTAGTCGGCCTCGATGTCGCGGGTAACCCCGTCGGTTGCAACCCGGACCGTCCAGCGGCCATCGGGCGATGACGGTGCCATCAGTTTCTCCACGCTCGTGTTCAGCAGCATGTCCGCACCCAGTTTCGCGGCAGCCGTGGCGTATGCGTTGGTGATCTGCCCGAAGCCGCGCCGCGGGTAGTAGAACATGCCCGCGCCCACCGGCTTGAGAATCCGCTTGATCAGCTTTGCAAACGAATTGGCCGTGACCCGGCGTTGTGCCTGGATGCCCGACAGCGCCTGTGGTTCGTGTCCCCAGATCTTCCGCGCATACGGGAAGTAGAAGCTGCGGCAGATGGTCGGGCCGAGACTCTGCATCAGTACGTCCGCGAACGAGGCGTCGGCTGATGACGTGCGCGCCCTGAACTTGCCGGCCGCCATGTCGAACATCACGCCTGACGCGAACCGCTTGTCGAGACTCGTCAGCAGGTCCATTGGCTTGAAGGGAAAGCGAACCATCTTTCCCCGCAGCCGGATCCGCCCGTTGCGCCGGCGCTGGAGGAGGTCGCCACCCAGCAGCGTGCGGATGTCCTCGAGGAGTGCCGGCTCGGTGGTGTAATGCAGCCGGTGACTTCCGAAGTCGAGCGACTGGCCGCCCCACTCGAAGCTGCCGGCATTGCCGCCAAAAGGTCCCTGGCGTTCCACGACGGTGACGCTGGCACGACTCTGGCGACGCAACTGATAAGCGGCGCCACAGCCGGCGGGTCCACCGCCCAGGACCACGATATGCGGCAACGTCATGCCGCCACCTCTTCACACTTCGCTCTTCGCTGTTCGCTCATCAGTCGGCTATCATTGGTCGTCGCGCGATCGAACTGGCAACGGGTCATAACGAGTTCCTGATGTCCACACAGTCCTCGCCCATTCTCGTCACTGGCGCCGCCGGTTTCATCGGATTTCATCTGAGCCGCCGCCTTCTGGGCGATGGACACCACGTCGTCGGTGTCGACAGCATGAACGACTATTACGACCGGTCGCTCAAGGATGCGCGGCTGCGGGAGCTTGCCTCGCACGACTCGTTCCGCTTCGTGCAGCTCGACCTGGCCGATCGCGACGGGACCGCGCGCCTGTTCGAGGACACGAAGCCGGTGCTGGTCGCGCATCTCGCTGCGCAGGCCGGAGTACGCTATTCGCTCGAGGCGCCGCATGCCTACACCGCCAGCAACCTGGTGGCGCTCGGCCATATGCTCGAGTCGAGCCGGCAACACGCGGTGCGGCACTTTGTCTTTGCCAGTTCGAGTTCGGTGTACGGCGCCAACCCGAGCATTCCGTTTTCCGAACACCACGGCGCCGATCATCCCGTGTCGTTGTACGCCGCCACCAAGCGCGCCGGCGAACTGATGGGACACAGTTACAGTCACCTCTTCGACCTGCCGTTTACGGCGCTGCGCTTCTTTACTGTCTACGGCCCGTGGGGCCGGCCGGACATGGCGCTGTTCAAGTTCACGCGGTCGATCCTCGAGGGAAAACCGATCGAGGTCTACCATCACGGCGAATCGGCCCGGGACTACACCTACATCGACGATCTCGTCGAGGCGTTCGCGCGCGTGCTCGACCGGCCGCCGGCCGTCGCGCCTGACGAGACCGGCCGTCTTTCGGACCCGGCCCGCAGCACCGCGCCTTTCCGCGTCTACAACATCGGCCAGCAGGCGCCCGTGAAGCTCACGCACATGATCGAAGTGCTCGAGTCGGCGCTCGGCCGGCGCGCTGAGCGGGTACTGATGCCGCCGCAGCCTGGAGACGTGGCGATCACCAGCGCCGACGGGTCCGACCTCGAGCGCGATTCCGGCTTCCGTCCCAGCGTGTCGGTGGAGGAAGGGATTCCGCGTTTCGTCGAGTGGTATCGCGCGTTCTACCGCGTCTGAACGGACGTCGCTCATGTCCGCCGCGTCGCCATTCGGGCGTTCTGGTCGGCCAGCAACCCGACGGCCCAGACGATCAACGCGCCGAGGATTCCGAGGACCGCGGTTTCGGACAGGTTACCGATGACGACGTCATAGATCAGCTTCACGATCGCGGCCACCGCCAGGGCAGCGCCTAACGGCAGGAACACCTTCAGCGGATTGAAGAAGATGATCGTCCGCAGGATGAGCATGGTGAAGTCGTAGGCATGCCGCGGCCGGATCTTCGACTCGCCCAGCCGGGCGTGATAGTCGATCGGCACGTACGTCAACGGATGCGCGTTGCAGGCGGCTGACAGGGTGATGGTCGTGGTGAACGAGAATCCGTCAGGCAGCAGGTGTTCGTACCGGTTGATCAGCGACTTGCGCATCAGCCTCAGTCCCGAGTTGATGTCGGGCAGGTGCCGCCCGGCGAGATAGCTGGCCAGCCGGTTGAGGAACCATTTGGCGGGACGGCGCACCAGCGGAACGCGGACGACCGCGCCCGTTCGCGAGCCGACCACCATCGTGTTCACGTCGGCCTCTGCCAGCAGGGCCGGGATGGCCTCCACCGGATAGGTGCCATCCGCGTCGGTGATGAGGACCCAGTCGTAATTCGCGAGGCGGACGCCGAGCTTCAGTGCGGCTCCGTATCCCCGGTTCTGCCGCCGCCTGACGATTCGCCCCAGGCCGCCCCGGCTTGCCGCCTCCGCCGTGCCGTCGGTCGAGCCATCGTCGATCACGATGACCTCGTATCGCCAGCCGGACGTCCGCATGATGCGTTCGACGCTCGCCACCTGCTCGGCGACGTGGGCAGCCTCGTTGAACGCCGGGATGACGACCGAAACCGCGTGATCGAGCGGCTGCAGTTCATCATCGACCACTGTCTCGATCGGGAGGACGTGCTCAGTCATTGCCGGGAGTGGAATCGTGACGCAAAACGTGGATTTCGCCGTTTCCTACCGTAGCGGGAAACACGCGAACCAGCTGGTATCGGGATGACGACAACCGTTCGTACATCGCGGGCGCTATGGCGCGCAGGCGAACGCCCAGCGTAAAGACGATCCAGGTCCGGGGCGCGCTTCGCTCCAGTTGCTCCAGGT
>CAMPKM010000317.1 GCA_946887155.1 uncultured Gemmatimonadota bacterium | reverse complement strand
CGTCAGGCCGACGATGGTGCCGCGCGCCGCGGATTCCCAGTGCGGCGCACCGAGTCCGACGAGCGCCGGCACGAAGTAGACGCCGTCGTTGGACGCCAGGGACCGTGCCATTGCTTCGGTTTCAGCGGCATTCGAGAACAGACCCAAACCATCACGAAGCCACTGGACCGCGGCGCCGGCGATGAAGATCGACGCTTCGAGGGCATAGACGGCGTTTCCGCGCGCATCGCAAGCGACAGTCGTAAGCAATCCGCCGCCCCCCTCCGGCCGCGTCCTGCCGGCATTGAAGAGCAGAAAAGCGCCGGTGCCGTACGTGTTCTTTCCTTCACCGGGTTCCCAGCAGCCCTGTCCGTACAACGCGGCCTGCTGGTCGCCGGCCACGCCGGTGACGGGGATGGGCGACCCGAACCACTCGGCCGCAGCTGTTCCAAAACTGCCTGACGAGGGACGCACTTCGGGGAGCATCGTGCGCGGCACCCCGAACAACTCACCCAGTTCCGGCGACCAGTCCAGCGCGTTGATGTCATACAGCATGGTGCGTGAGGCGTTGGTCGGCTCGGTCGCATGGACGGCTCCCTTCGTCAGGCGCCAGATCAACCATGAGTCGATAGTCCCGGCCAGTACGTCGCCCTTCCGTGCCCGTTGAGCAAGGTCACGATCCCTGAGCAGCAGCTCGAGCTTCGTGGCCGAGAAGTACGGATCGACGACGAGTCCCGTGCGGGTGCTGATGTCGTCTGCCTGCGGCGCCAGTTCGGTGCATCGTGCCGCGGTGCGCCGGTCCTGCCAGACGATCGCTGGTCCAACCGGGCGCCCGGTTCGCCGGTCCCACAACACGACGGTCTCGCGCTGGTTCGTTATGCCGATCGCCTTCGGCGTCTGCTTCGATTGGGCAATGGCATCGCGGCCGGCGGCGATGGTGCGATCAAAAATCTCGTCCGCGTCGTGTTCCACCCAGCCGGGGCGCGGATAGTGTTGCGTTATCTCCTGGTACCCGCGCCCGGCGACCCGCCCGTCTTCCGTCAGGACGAGGCAGGTGGATCCGGTCGTTCCCTGATCGATGGCTAAGACGGACACGGTCAGTCAGAAGGGCAGAGGTTAATTGCCGGACGAGGTCATATCGTACGGCGGAGGGATGAGGCCGCGGTCCGTGATGAAGGCAGTAATCAGTTCAGCCGGTGTGATATCGAAGGCGGCGTTCCCCACGGCGGCATGCTCTGCCGTCAACTGGCGACCGCCTAACGTCGTCACTTCACCTGGATCGCGTTCCTCGATGGTAATGTCGTCACCCGAACGCAACGTGGCATCGATCGTGGACGAGGGGATGGCAACGTAGAACGGAATACCATGGTGCCGGGCCAGCACGGCCAGCGCGTACGTTCCCACCTTGTTGGCCACGTCGCCGTTGGCAACGACACGATCGGCGCCAACCAGGCAGAGGTCAACTTCGCCGGCCCGCATGCGCGCGCCCGCCGCGCCATCGGTGATCACTGTAACCGGAATGCCGGCCCTCGTCAGCTCCCATGCCGTCAGCCGGCTTCCCTGCAGCAGCGGACGGGTCTCCGTAGCCAAAACGGAAACGCGTCGCCCGTTCGCAGCGGCGACATAGACTGGCGCCAGGGCAGTGCCGATTCCTCCCGTCGCCAGTGCGCCCGCGTTGCAATGGGTGAGCACGCGCGCGCCATCGCGGACGAGATATTCTCCAGCTTCACCAATGCGCCGGCACATCGCGCGATCCTCGTCGAGGATCGCCGTCGCCTCCTCGCGCATCGCGGCCAGAACGGCGCCCGCGTTTCCGGGCGTCAGCTCGGCGCGCCGCATGACGCGACGCACAGCCCAGCCGAGGTTTACCGCCGTAGGGCGTGTCCGGGCGATCGTAGCTGCCGCCGCTCGCGCGCGAGTGAGTAATGACTCGCGGGACTCATTCTCGAGCGAGCCCAGCGCCGCACACAGGCCCATCGCGCCGCAGATTCCAATGGCGGGAGCGCCACGAACCGCCAGGGTGGCAATCGCGTCGCACACGTCATCGAGCGTGTTCAGGTCACGCTCGACAAATTCCCCTGGCAGCAGCCGCTGATCGATAATGCGAACGGCGTCACCATCCGTTGACCAGCGAACAGATTCTATTGTTTGCACCCACCCAAGATACCTGACTGCGATCTTGGCCGGTGTCTTGAATGGCGATACGAACAGGTATGGCGGAACACGGATGACTCGGGGTACACAGGCGGCCACGGGTACTTCTTTGGTGAAATCCCGGGCACGAAAATGCCGGGTGCATTGAATGGCGAGCCGTTCGTGCCCGGGATTTCACCAATGCAGTATCCGTGGTCATCAGTGTATTCCGAGCCATCCGCGATCCCGCCCTACCCGTTCGTATCCCATCAAGCATCAGACCTTATCGCCCTGCTACATTCGGATATGTCCTACCAGAACCTTCGCCTGACCACAAGCCAGAAAATCGGAACGATCACGATCCACCGGCCCGACAAGCTGAACGCGCTCAACTCGGCCACCATCGATGACCTGGATCGCGCGATCGATGTGCTGGTGTCGTCACCGGAGGTCGACGGGATCATCCTCACGGGCGCCGGACGCGCTTTTGTGGCCGGCGCGGACATCGCGGAGCTGGCGGCGCTCGATTCCAACGGCGCGCACGCCCTGTCGCGCCGCGGGCAGGCGGTGTTCGCGAAGTTCGAGGCCAGCCACAAGCCGGTGCTGGCGGCCGTCAACGGGTTCGCGTTAGGCGGAGGCTGCGAACTGGCCATGGCCTGCCACGTGCGCATCGCCAGCGACCTGGCGAAATTCGGCCAACCGGAAGTCAAGTTGGGGTTCATTCCCGGCTACGGCGGGACACAGCGGCTGCCCCGGCTGGTTGGTCCGGGCCATGCCGCGCAACTGCTGCTGACGGGCGAGATCATCGACGCGGCCGAAGCGGCGCGCATCGGCCTGGTCAATCGGGTCGTGCCCGCGGCCGAGCTCATGACCGCCGCCGAAACCATGATGACGCAGATGCTGGCCAATGCGCCGCAGGCGCTGTCACGGATCCTCGATGCCATCCGGCGCGCCGCGGATGCGCCGCCGTCGGCGCTGTACGATCTCGAATCAGCCAGTTTCGCATCGCTCGCCGACACCGAAGACGCGCGCGAGGGGACCGACGCGTTTCTCGCGAAGCGTTCACCCCGCTTCACCGGGCGTTGACGCACGCGATGGCGGCGCCGCCGGCAGGCCGCATGGCTCCTGACGACCGCCTGACGAGAGCGCGGGTCGCGCGCTTGCGCCGGCTGACGGTGCGCGACTTCAGGAACCTGGCCGACGTCGCCTTCGAGGTGCCGGACGAAGGGCTGGCCTTTGTCGGCGACAACGGGCAGGGAAAGACGAACCTGCTCGAGTCCATCTACTACCTGCACCTGTTCCGCTCGATGCGGGGGGCACGGGACGCCGAGCTGGTGCGGTTCGGCACGGCGGCGTTCCACGTCGCGGCGGAATGCGAGGGCACGCGGTGGCAACGGGTCGGCGCCGGGGTGGAACGGGAAACGGGCCGCCGCCGCATCGTGCTCGATGGCGTGGTTTGCGACCGGGTCACCGACGCGTTAGGCGCCCTTCCCTGCGTGGCATTCTCGCCGGCTGACGTCGCGCTCGTCGCTGGTGGACCTTCGGCCCGGCGGCGCTGGCTCGATGTCACGCTGGCGTCGTCGTCGCCGCGCTACCTGGCCGCTCTCCGGGAGTACCGGGCCGCGCTGGCCCAGCGCAACGCAGCGCTCCGGGCGCGGTCGCGCTCGTCGCCGGCTTCGGTCTGGGACCACGCGCTGGCGGCGCACGGTGCCACGTTGACCACGGCTCGCGCCGAGTTCATCGAGTGGGCGCGGGGGCGCGCCGGCGGGCACGCCACTGCCCTCGGTGAACGCGGAACGCTCGAGCTGCGATATCGATCCGGCGACGCGCTCGAGTCGGGCAACAGTGAGGACCAGGTCCGCGACGCGATCGCCAGGTCACTCACCCGCGGACTCGAACGGGACACGGAACGCGGGATGACGCACCACGGGCCGCACCGCGATGAAGTCGACCTGCGGCTCAGCAGCGTGTCACTGCGCCGGTACGGTTCGGCGGGCCAGCAGCGGACCACCGCCATTGCGATGCGCATGCTGGAGTGCGGATGGTATCGTGAACGGGGACAGGTGGATCCGCTGCTCCTGCTCGACGATCCCGTGGCCGAACTCGATCGCGGCCGGGCCGCGCGGGTGCTCTCGCTGCTGACGTCCGAGGCACCGGGCCAGGTGCTGCTGGCCGTGCCGCGCGACGACGACATTCCCTCCGCCCTCACATCCCTGCCGCGGCGCCGTGTCCGCGAAGGTACAGTTTCCGATGCCTA
>CAMPKM010000316.1 GCA_946887155.1 uncultured Gemmatimonadota bacterium | reverse complement strand
CCACCGCATCCGTCGTCGCGCGCATGCTCGTGACATCATCCTCCTCGGCGACTGCGGCTGCTGTCGCTTCGCGCGCCGAACGGTCGAGTTCCTCGAGCGTGGAGACGCTCTTGCCCGCCGCCTGACGAGCGCCGTGCGCTGCCTCGACCGCGCGCAGCGACGCCTGTCGGACCTTCTCGACGCGCTCCAGCACGTCGGATACCAGCTGGTCCGTCCGATCCGCGGCTTCGCTCGAGCTCCGGGCCAGTCGCCGCACCTCGCCAGCGACGACCGCGAATCCGCTGCCATGTTCGCCGGCCCGTGCCGCTTCCATGGCGGCGTTGAGTGCCAGGAGTTTCGACTGCCGCGCCATCTTCCGGACGAGGAGCACGAACGAGCGAATTTCCCCGGAAGCTTCGCCGAGCGCCGCCAGTTCGCCGGCGTTGTCGCCAACGTCGCTGGCCAGCGCTTCCAGTGCACCGACGCTTTCGCGCAAACTCGTCAGGCTGGACTCTGACAACTCCTGCAGCCGCTTTTCGTGGGTGCGCACGGCGCGTGCGTCGTCGACGATGGTCGCCGCGCTGGCCGACATACGGACCATCTCCTCCCGTGCCCGCCGGGAGATTTCCGCCAGGGACTGCGAAGCGTGCGCCGCTGAACTGGCCGACTCTGCCGCGCGCTGCGCCACGCTCAGCGCCGCCGAACCCTGAAGCGCGAGGTCGTGGGCCTGTGTGCCGATCGTCTGTGACGCCTCCCTCGTGTCTACCACCAGTTCGCGCATGGAGGCCAGGGCGGAGCGCGTCGCTTCCGCGAGGCGCTCCTCGTCGACATCGATCGCGAGTCGGCGCGGCTCTCCGGTCAGGTCACCCTGCGCAACCGCTCGCAGCACGCCGGCCAGGTCCGCGCTCCGCTCCCCGACCATCGGCACGATCACAAGCCCCGTGACCACGGCGGCGAGGATGACTGCGCCACCGACCGCCAGCAGTGCGATCGACGCCATGTCACGAGCGTCGGCGCCGGCGATGAAGGAACGCTGGAACCAGAGGCCCGAAAACAGCAGGACGGCACCCGCAAAGCCCAGGCGCGCAACGAACGTCTCGAAGTACGGTCGCTTCGACGGCGTCTCCTTGCCTGTCATGTCCTTTTCCGGGCCGCTAGATTGACTCACAACGACTCTCCCGATCTTTACACGAGCGCCGGCTGTGTTCCCGTCCGCCGGCCGACCCCCCAAAATGACCCGGTTTCCCGCCTCGTCGGATGCGCCAGCACCGGCGCTCGACGCTTATGACCCGTCCGCCATCGAGGCGAAGTGGCAGGCCCGCTGGCAGAGCCAGGGCACCAACGAGACTGACCTCGAGTCCGGGACGGACCCGTTCTACGCCCTGATGATGTTCCCGTACCCGTCGGCCGAAGGGCTGCACGTCGGCAACCTGTTTGCCTTCACCGGGAACGACATCTATGGACGATTCCAGAGGCTCCAGGGGCACACGGTGTTCGAGCCGATGGGCTTCGACGCCTTTGGCATCCATTCGGAGAACTACGCCCTCAAGGTGGGCGAGCACCCGATGCGCCTCATTCCGCGGAACGTCGCGAACTTCCGGCGGCAACTGACGCGCGCGGGGCTGATGATCGACTGGCGCTACGTCGTCGACACCACGGACCCCGCCTACTACCGCTGGACCCAGTGGGTATTCGTGCAGCTCTTCCGGAAGGGCCTCGCCTACCGCAAGAAGGCGGCGGTCAACTGGTGCCCGGCGGATAAGACGGTCCTGGCCAACGAGCAGGTCATCGCCGGCGCGTGTGAACGATGCGGCAGCAAGGTCGAACAGCGCTTCCTGGCCCAGTGGTTCTTCCGCATCAGCGACTACGCCGGGCGGCTGCTCGGCAACCTGGAGACGATCGACTGGTCCGACACCACGCGAACGGCACAGCGAAACTGGATCGGTCGCTCCGAAGGGGCGGAAATCCGGTTCGAGATTGCGGTGCAGAGCTCCGGATCGGGCGCGACGTCCACGACTGAATTCGGCCCGGTGTTGTCGGACCTGGTGGTCTTCACGACGCGGCCCGACACCATTTTCGGCGCGAGCTACATGGTACTGGCGCCGGAACATCCGCTCGTCGACCGCCTAACGACGGCCGATCGTCGCGAGACCGTCCAGGCCTACCGGGACGACACCGCCCGACAGGATATCGTCGCGCGCAGGATCAACAAGGAGAAGACCGGCGTCTTCACCGGCGCGTATGCGATCAACCCGGCGACGGGCCAGGACATGCCTATCTGGATCGCGGACTACGTGCTGATGGACTACGGCACCGGCGCGATCATGGCCGTACCCGGCCACGACGAGCGGGACTTCGAGTTTGCCACGCTGTTCGAGTTGCCGATCATCCGTGTGATTGCGCCGGAGGGGGTGTCCGCCGATGAACCGTTAGGCGAGCCATTCGTGGACGACACCGGGGCCCACCTGGTGAATTCCGGTGAGTTCGACGGTACACCAGTGGCCGACGCCAAGCGAAAGGTCACCGAATGGCTGGCGTCGCGGGGCGCGGCAAAGGCGGTCATCAACTATCGCCTGCACGACTGGTGCATCTCCCGCCAGCGGTATTGGGGTCCGCCCATTCCGGTCATTCATTGCGACCAGTGCGGTCCGCAGGCCGTCCCGGAAAAGGACCTGCCGGTGCTGTTGCCCGACATTCCCGATTTCCGGCCGGACGACACTGGTGTTTCGCCGCTGGCGCGCCACGAATCGTGGTTCATCGTCCCCTGCCCGAACTGCGGCGGCACGGCGCGACGCGAGACCGACGTCTCCGACACGTTCCTCGATAGCGCCTGGTACTTCCTGCGCTATCCCAGCGCCGATCGCGATGACGTGCCGTTTGCGCCGGCGGTGACACGCAAGTGGCTGCCGGTGAATTCGTACATCGGCGGCAACGAACATGCCGTGCTGCACCTCATGTACGCGCGCTTCATCACGATGGTCCTGCACGAAATGGGTCACCTGCACTTCGAGGAGCCGTTCACGAAGTTCCGCGCCCACGGCCACATCATTCGCGAAGGCGCGAAGATGTCGAAGACCAAGGGCAACATCGTCAATCCCGACCAGTACTACGAGCAGTGGGGCGCCGATTCGTTCCGGATGTACCTGATGTTCCTCGGGCCCTTCCAGGAGGGCGGCGACTTCCGCGACGCCGGCATTTCCGGCGTACGCAGTTTTCTCAACCGGCTCTGGATCGCCGTGGTCGAGGCGACCAGGGACGGAGCACCTGATACGGGCGTCCTGCGAAAGCTGCACCAGACCATCCGCAAGGTCGGCGACGACACGGCGCGGCTGTCATACAACACGGCCATCGCCGCGATGATGGAATACATGAACGTGCTCCGGAAGGGAGAGCGGACGCCACACATGGACGAAGTTCGCCCGCTCGTGCAGCTCGTTGCGCCGTACGCGCCGCACATCGCCGAAGAACTCTGGGAACGGAGCGGCGGAACGACTTCGGTCATGGACGGCGGCTGGCCGGCCTTCGACGAGGCGCTCGCGCGCGAGGATTTCGTTCAGCTCGCGGTACAGGTGAATGGGAAACTCCGCGGGACCATTCAGGTTGCGCGCGACATCTCGCAGGATGCCGCCGTTAGCGCGGCGATGGCCGAGCCACAGATCGCAAAGTTCGCCACCACGCCGCCGCGCAAGATTGTCTTCGTACCAGGCCGCCTGCTGAACCTCGTCGTGTTACGTGAAACAGGGGACTAACCACGGACTCTGTCGCGAACCGTGCGGGTGCTCACCGGTTCATGAGAAACGTGGTCTATTCCGGTCTGACTCGTGATCCGTCCGCCATGAGAACGCTGCTGGTTTCCCACCGCGAAGTCGCCGAACTGCTGCCGATGGAGGAATGCATCGACGTGATGGCCGACGCGTTCCGTGCGCTCGCGGTGGGGAATGCCGTGCTGCCGCTGCGGCAGGTAGTTTCACTCCAGGACTCGAAGATCCTGTTCGCGGTCATGCCGGGTCAACTTGGCTCAAACTCCCGCGAACGGGCCCGGACGGCAGTCGGCGCAAAAGTCATCACGGTATTTCCGGGGAACGATGCCACGCCGCTCGATTCGCACCTCGGCGTCGTCCTGCTGTTCGAGGCCGAAATGGGGCGACTGCTCGCCATCCTCGACGCCAGCTCAGTGACGGCGATCCGGACGGCCGCGGTCTCGGGCGTAGCCACGCGGCTTCTCTCGAATCCCGACGCAGGCGATCTCGCCATCCTCGGTGCCGGCGTACAGGCGATGACCCACCTGGACGCCATGCGATGCGTCAGGCAGATCCGGCGCGTGCGTGGGGCCGGTTCCACACACGCACGCGCCGGAACTGCCTGAAGCAACGCATGGCGTCCAGGGGGGTCAACGCCCGTACGCCCGCACCCAGGAAGGCGA
>CAMPKM010000315.1 GCA_946887155.1 uncultured Gemmatimonadota bacterium | reverse complement strand
TCACCGCATGTCGTACGACATGCATGCCGTGCTCGCAGCGCTCGTGGACGACGGCAAGCTGGATGAGTTCCAGGGCGACCTGGCGCGCGAGATGATCTGCGGCGATGCCACGATTGGTGGCATTCCCGTCGGCGTGATCGCGAACCAGCGCGGACTGGTGAAGGGGCGGCCAGGGGAGAAGCCCCGCTTCGGCGGGATCGTCTATGCCGAAAGCGCGGACAAGGTGGCCTACTTCATCGATCGGTGTGACCGCGAGGGTATCCCGCTCCTGTTCGTGCAGGACGTCTCCGGGTTCATGGTCGGGCCCGAGGCGGAGCAGGAAGGCATCATCCGCTCCGGGGCGCGCTGGGTGGAAGCGATGGCGTGTGCCCGCGTCCCCAAGATCGTGCTCACCGTGAATCACGCGTCAGGCGCCGGGTACTACGCCATGGCCGGCCAGGGGTTCGATCCCGACTTCATCTTCACCTGGCCGTCGGGTCGGATGGGGGTCATGGAGGGCGAATCGGCCATCCAGGCCGTTCATGGGCCTGCCATCGACAGGGCGGCGCGGGAGAAAGCGGAGCTGGCGGCGGAGGTGCGCGAGGCGGTGGACACCATGCGCGAGGACTACGAGCACCAGCTCGACGCTCGTTATGCGGCCGCGCGCGGATACGTCGACGCCATCATCCATCCGGACGAAACCCGGGACGTCCTGGCGATGGCGCTGCGGACAGCCATGCATAACGATGGACCGCACCTGGGCGCATTCGTCCTCCCCCCACAGCCGCTGCCGGTGCGGTGAGCACGCTCAACCGGACCAAGATCGCCCTGGCGTTGATCGGGCTCATCCTGTTCGGGGCCGGGGTCCGGCTGGAACGCGTCGAGCTGCGCTGGACGGGCCTGGCCTTCGTGGTCGTGGCCTGGCTGATGCGCTTTGGCGCGCCGCGAAATCCTCCTCGGTCGAGCGACCCGACCGAGTAGCTTTATTTGAGCGCGGAATCGCCATGGATTCCGCCATCTGCCCTCTGATTTTCTGCATCCCGCTTACGTGGAACTCCTCGCCCCCGCCGGTTCGCTCGACGCCGTTCGCGCCGCCATCGCCAATGGCGCGAATTCCGTCTACATGGGCGTGGAACGCTTCAACGCGCGTGACGAAGGCGCGCAGCTGACCTTCGATGAGCTGGACCAGGCGTGTGCCATGGCGCGTTCCCGCGGTGTCCGCGTCTACCTGACGCTGAACGTGCTCCTCAAGCCGGCCGAGCTCGAGGACGCGCTGCTGCTGTTAGGCGATGCCATCGATCGCGGCGTGAGCGCCGTCATCGCGCAGGACCTGGGGTTCATCCGGCTCATCCAGCGCGTCTATCCGGGCTTCGAGATCCACGGCTCGACGCAGATGACCGTGCATGACGTCAGCGGGGCGCGGCTGGCCAGGGACCTCGGCATCGAGCGCGTCGTGATGGCGCGGGAGAACACGCTGGACGACCTGCGGGCGGTGAAGGCCGGCGTGCCGGGCATCGGCCTCGAGTCGTTCGTGCACGGCGCGCTGTGCATTTCGTACTCCGGCCAATGCCTGATGTCCGGCATGATCTCCGAGCGCTCCGCCAACCGCGGATCGTGCGCCCAGGCTTGCCGCAAGGACTACCGCCTCACCGACGACTCGTCAGGCGACACGCTCGACCGGGGGTTCCTGATCTCGGCGCGGGATCTGGCGGCGCATGACGTGCTGCCGGACCTGGCCGACATCGGCATCGAGTGCCTCAAGATCGAGGGACGAAAGAAGAAACCCGAATACGTCGCGGTGGCGGTCGATGCCTATCGAGGCTTCATCGACAAGGTCGCCGCCGGCGATCGTTCGGCGCCGACCGCGGCTGAGACGCAGCCGCTGGTGCAGATCTACAGTCGCGGCTTCACGACAGGCATGTATGCCGGCCGCGGCGGAAGGGATTACGTCACGCGCAACCAGCCCGACAATCGCGGCACCGAACTCGGAATGGTCGTTGGGTGGGAGCGCGGGGAGTTGATCGTCGAGGTCAATGATCCCGTCAGTCCCGGCGACGGACTCGGATTCGAACCGCCGCCGGGCTCAAACGCGGCCACCATGGGGTTCAGCGTCGACACCGTGAGGACCCTTTCGCAGCGGCACGGCGTGACGCGGCAGTCCATCAGGGCACGGACACGTGTCCCGGTTGGGTGGCGCGTGGTTCGCAGCTCACAGGCCGAGTTGCTCGATCGCGCACGGGCAACGCTGGCGCGGGTCTCCGTGCCGGCGGCTCGTCGCGTGGCCCTCGACGTGACCTTGCGAGGGAATCCCGGACAACCGCTGACAGCCATGTTTGCCGCTGACGGGGATTCGGTGACCGTTCAGGGCACGACACCGCTTACGCCCGCGCTGGAACACAAGCTTGAAGACGCGCGGCTGCGCGACCAACTCGGCCGGCTCGGAACTACGCCGTTCACGCTTGGCGCGCTCGATCGATCGGCAGTGTCGAAGGACTTGTTCGTTCCGGTCAGCGAGTTGAATCGCCTGCGCCAGCAAGCCGTCGATGAATTGACGGTTCGGCGGGACTGGGTGGAAAGCGAACGCCTTCGATCGCGACACGAGTCGGTGCGGAAGGCTGTCGACTCACTCGCACCAACCACGGTGGCCGAGCCGCCTGACGAGTTGCGACTCGTGGCAGAGGTGTATCGGTTGGAGGACGCTCGCGCCGCGGCGGCCGCCGGTGCCGATGAAATCGTCTTCGATCCGTTCCTTCGCCACCCGGCTCCTCCGGTGAATCGGATCAGGGCGCTGGGCAAGGAACTGTCAGTGCAAGGTGTCACGCTGCGCTTGCGCACACCGACGATCGTGCGTCCCGACGACAGGCCCGCGCTCGACAAATGGCTGGCCCTGGACCTGCCGGTGCTTTCCGGTCAGGTCGGGCTCGCGTGTGAACTGGCAGAGGCGGGCAGGGACGTGGTCGCCGATTACGCCGTGAACTGCTTCAATCAACACACCGCCGCCGAACTGTTCGCGCGGAGGATTCGCACGATCACCGCCTCGGTCGAACTCACGATCGACGAGTTACGGGGACTTGTTGCGCCGTGGTCCGGCGCTGGCTTCGAGATGCTCATCTACGGCCGACCCGAAGGGATGACCATCGAACATTGCGTCCTCTCGGCGGCGTTCGATCGCCAGCCAACGACGTGCCGGGATCTGTGCGTGAAGAAACATCCCGTTGTATCACTGTCCGACCCGGCCGGCTACACGTTCCCGGTGGCTACGGATTCCGATTGCCGGAACCGATTGCTCCACAGCCGTCCCATCGAGGGTTCGGAATTCATTCCGCGGCTGGCGGCGATGGGTATCAGGTCGTTCCGTGCGGTGTTCAATGTGCCTGACGAGGATGTTGCGACCCTGATAGCGGCGTACCGTCGGGCATTGGATGACCTTTCGGCCGAGAGTGTTGCCGCGCCCCGGACCATTGTTGGCCAGGAATTCACGCGGGGCCATTTCTTGCGGGCGGTCTGACGCAAATCGGGGTCTGGCCCCGATTTACTCCAGAGGATTCGAAATGCCGATTTATGAATACCGGTGCAAGGACTGCGGCAAGGAATTCGAGGCGCTGGTTCGAAAGTCTGACGTCCCAGCATGCCCTTCGTGCCAGGGCACGGAACTGGAGCGCCAGTTTTCACTGCCGGTCGTAAAGTCCGAATCGACCAAGGCCCAAGCGCTGAAAGCTGCCAAGAAGCGCGATCAGGCGCTCGGCACCGAGCGTACGCAAGAGCAGCTCAAGTACGAGCGCAGCCACAACGACTAAATCGGGGTCAGACCCGGGGTCTGACCCCGGGTCTGACCCTTTGTTCTGGGTTTGTTCGGGTGACAACCTTTTTCGGCATGCTCCCCTCTAAACGAGAGGGAGGTGGACATGCTTGGTCCGGAGAGTGGGCTGGTTCGCGGGACGCTCGACGTCCTGATCCTGAAGTCCCTGTCGTGGGGTCCGCGTCACGGCTACGCCGTGGCCGAGTGGATCCGCGTCGTCACCGATGAGCAACTCCTCGTCGAGGAGGGGCCGCTGTACACCGCCTTGCACCGGCTCGAACGACGCGGCTTGCTCACGGCCGAATGGGGCTACTCCGAGAACAACCGGAAGGCCCGGTATTACCAGCTGAGCCGCACCGGTCGCAGCCATCTCCGGGCCGAAGTCAGCGGATGGGAGAGGTATGCCCGCGCCGTGACCAAGGCATTGGCCGCCGTATCGCCGAGTCCCGCCTAGGAGGCACCGTGCGCAAAGTGATCCGCACCCGGTTCGGCCGCCGCTCAGTGCCAGGCGAAGTGGATGATGAACTGTCCTTTCATATCGAGATGCGTGCCGGGCAGTTGATGCAGGCGGGGCTCACGCCTGACGACGCGAGGGAAGAGGCAAGACGCCGGTTCGGTGACCTGC
>CAMPKM010000314.1 GCA_946887155.1 uncultured Gemmatimonadota bacterium | reverse complement strand
CTGTACGATCGGTCGGTCACCATCCAGGAGTCGGTGCACGACGTGAAGTTCACGCTGGTGCTGACGCTGGTGCTGGTGGTGATGGTGATTTTCCTCTTCCTGCGCAATCTGTCGGCGACGACGATCCCGAGCCTGGCGCTGCCGATCTCGGTGATCGGGACGTTCGCGGTGATGTACGCGTTAGGCTACAGCCTCGACAACCTGTCGCTGATGGCGCTTACGCTGGCCGTCGGCTTCGTGGTCGACGACGCTATCGTCATGCTCGAGAACATCGTCCGTCACATGGAGATGGGGAAACCGCCGATGGAGGCGGCTTTCGTCGGGGCGCGCGAGGTCGGGTTCACGATCTTCTCCATGACCCTGTCGCTGACGGCGGTGTTCATCCCGATTCTGTTCCTCGGCGGCATCGTCGGCCGGCTCTTACACGAATTCGCCGTCTTCATCGGTGTGTCGATCCTTGTCTACGGCTTCGTGTATTTGACGCTGACGCCGATGCTATCGAGCCGTTTCCTCCGGCCGCATGCCGGCGAACAGCACGGCCGCGTGTACATGGCGATCGAGCATTTCTGGGAACGGGTTCTTGCACTCTACGACCGCACGCTGCGATGGGTCATGCAGCACCAGCGTGTGGCGATGGCATTTTCGCTGGCTATCCTGGTGGGGACGGTCGCGCTGTACAGAGTCGTCCCGAAGGGCTTCCTGCCTAGCGAAGACACCGGCCGCGTGAACGGAACGACCGAAGCTGCGCAGGGGACGTCGTACGATGAGATGGTGCGGCGGCAGCAGGAAGTCGCGGCGATCGTCGCGCAGGACACGAACGTCTCGGGCTTCATGTCGTCGGTGGGCGGCGGGGGTGGCGCCAATACCTCGCTCAACCAGGGCCGCTTCTTCATCGGCCTCAAGCCGAGGGATTCACGCGTGTCGGCGGACGAGTTCATCCAGGGTTAGCGCGCCAAGGTGTCCCAGGTGCCCGGCATGCAGCTGTTCCTGTCCAAGCCGCCGACGATCCCGATCGGCGCGCGGACGTCGAAGGGACTTTACCAGTTCACCATGCAGAGTGGTGACCTCGACGAGTTGTACGCTTCGTCGCAGAAGCTCGTGGCGGCCGCCCGCGGCTCGAGCCTGCTGCAGGACGTCACGAGCGACCTGCAGCTTGGCAATCCACAGGCGAGCATCGTGATCGAGCGGGAGCGCGCGGCGTCCCTCGGCGTGACGGCGCAACAAATCGAGTCCGCGCTCTACAATGCCTACGGGTCGCGGCAAGTCTCGACCATTTACGCACCTGACAACGAATACTGGGTCGAGATGGAGCTGATGCCGAAGTACCAGACGGACCTTTCGGCGCTGTCGCTCCTGCACGTGCGGTCGTCGACGGGCGCGATGGTGCCGCTGAGCGCCGTGGCGACCGTGTCGCAATCCGTGGGCGTGGTGTCCATCAATCACGCGGGGCAGTTGCCGGCGGTCACGATGTCATTCGACCTGCCTCCTGGAGTCTCGATCGGTGACGCGGTCGCCGAGGTCGATCGGTTCGCGCGCGAGACGCTGCCTGGGACCGTGACGACCGCGTTTACGGGAACGGCGGAAGCATTCCAGGAAGCGCAGGGCGGATTGCTGGTGCTGCTCGCGATCGCGGTATTCGTGATTTACGTGGTGCTCGGGATCCTGTACGAGAGCTTCATCCACCCGCTGACCATCCTCTCCGGCCTTCCGTTTGCCGCTTTTGGCGCGTTGCTGACGCTGTACGTGTTCGGCATCGACCTGAGCGTGTACGCGTTCGTGGGCATCATCCTGCTGGTGGGCCTGGTGAAGAAGAACGCGATCATGATGGTCGACTTCGCGATCGAAGCGGAAAAGCGGCACGGGAAGTCGCCCGCCGATGCGATTGTGGAAGCGTGCCTGGTGCGGTTCCGGCCGATCATGATGACGACGATGGCGGCGTTCATGGGCACGTTGCCGATCGCGTTGTCGACGGGGGCGGGCTCGGAATCGCGTCGCCCGTTAGGCATCGCGGTGGTGGGCGGGCTGGCGTTCAGCCAGGTCATCACGCTGTACGTGACACCGGTGGTGTACATGTACATGCACCGCGTCAATGAATACTTCTCCAGGCGCTCAGCGCGCGTGGTGAAGGAGCCGGCGGTAGCCCCGGTTGCCTCGGCCCAGGTACCAATCCAGGCGCTCAACGCCAACGACGGCTGATACTCGGGCGCGCGCGATTTGCCACGAATGCTGGAGGGCGCCGTTCACGGTTGACCGGGATACGGGCTGGTCACCCGTAAACCCTTGATCTGTGAGCGCAATGTGTCGAAGTCGCGATCGCGCGTCACGACGATCCAACCACGTTCCCGCGCCTGCGCGGCGAAGAGAATATCGTTCTGACGGCTCGCCGGGATGTTGGTGGCACCCGACACAGCCAACAACTCCCCTGTGCGTCGCCATGCTGTCGCAGACGGTGGAATGATGCGCCCCCGGCGGTCGAACGCTGCCAGCAAGGAGTCATCAAGGAGCTGTCGAGTTTCCTCCGCACGAGCACCAGCAGTCAGTTCGGTCGCTACGATACTGGATAGGACCGTGGCCGGTAGCGCCCAGGTGAGAAACGCCTTGAGCCGTTCGAGTTCCTTAGGCTGCCTCAGCGCATCGACCACCACGTTCGTGTCGAGCGCGTAGATCATTTAGTGCGCCGAATGGGCTCCATGCTTTCGAGGCCACCGGCCGCCGCGAGGGCATCGAGGCCACTGAACACCTCGGCGCGGAAAACCACCAGGTCGAGCGCGGCATCGACTGTAGCCGTTTCCGTGTCTGTACCGAGCGCCTGCTTCGCCGCAGTGAGTTTGCGCTGGTCGATGAGCATGTTCTTGCGCTTCATCGAGCGCCGAGTCTGGGACATGGACACCGTTCCCTGGGGTATGGTATCCAAGCTAGAAGGGCATACAGATCATCGCAAGGTTCTGACTGTATTGCACCGCATCAGCCGTCGGCTCGTGAGCGCTGATAGCGAGGGGAATGTCATGCCGCGAAAACCGCGCTGCAAATTTCGGTGCGGACCATGAACTCGATCGCTCCGCGCTGGTAGCGATGCCGTGATTCCGGCGGTAGGCTCCCCGGGTCCGCAGCACCCTCCAAACCGACACGCCCGACCCGATGCTCGACACCATCACTCGCGCCAACGCGTGGCTGAACGGCTACGTCTGGGGCCCGCCGCTCATCGTGCTCCTCATGGGCACGGGAGTCCTGCTGCTCTTTGTCACCGGCGGCGTGCAGTTCCGTCACATCGGCACAGCGCTTGGCGAAGTACTGGGCAAGCTGCGACATCGCGCCGGCGAAGGCACGGTCTCCCCGTTCCAGGCGGTCGCCACCGCGCTCGCTTCGACGGTCGGCGTGGGCAATATCGCCGGCGTGGCCACCGCGATTTTCCTCGGCGGGCCGGGAGCGCTCTTCTGGTTATGGGTTTCCGGACTTCTCGGCATGGGAACGAAGTACGCCGAGATCGTGATCGCGCTGCATTATCGCGAGCGGGATGCATCCGGCATCTGGCGCGGTGGAGCCATGTACACGCTGAAGAAGCGCGGCCTGGGCTGGCTCGGCGCCATATTCGCGCTACTCACGTCGATCGCGGCGTTCGGGATCGGCAACATGGTCCAGGCAAACTCGGTCGCGCAAAGCCTCAACACGACCCTGGGCGTGTCAACGTCGGTAGTGGGCGCAGTCCTCGTCGTAATCACGGGAGTCGTGATCCTCGGCGGCATCAAACGTATCGCGGCGTTCGCGGAAGTACTCGTGCCGTTCATGGCCATCCTCTACCTGGCCGGTGGCCTCGTGCTGCTCATCCTGAACGCCGGCCAGATACCTAACGCGCTTTCGCTGGTTTTCGATGGCGCCTTCAACGGCACGGCCGCCACCGGCGGTTTCGCCGGCGCGTCCATCATGTTCGCGATGCGGTACGGCATGGCGCGCGGTCTCTTCTCGAACGAAGCCGGTCTTGGCAGTGCACCCATGGTGCACGCGACCGCGCAAACCGACCATCCGGTGCGACAAGGACTCTATGGAATTTTCGAGGTCTTCGTCGACACGATCCTGATCTGCACGACGACCGGGCTCGCGATCCTGGTGACCGGCACCTGGGATGGCGGAGCGACCGGCGCCGCTCTTTCTGTGCAGGCGTTTTCGACCGGGCTCCCGGGTACGTGGGGTGGGATCATCGTGACCTCCGGGCTCGTGCTGTTCGCCTACTCAACGCTCATCGGATGGAGCTACTACGGTGAGACCGGAATCGTCTACCTCCTCGGCACCAGGGCAGCGCTACCGTATCGCATTCTCTGGCTGGTCTTCACCTACCTGGGCGCGGTCGGCTCGCTGCATCTCGTGTGGGACATCGCCGACACACTCAACGGACTGATGGCGATTCCAAACCTGATCTCGGT
>CAMPKM010000313.1 GCA_946887155.1 uncultured Gemmatimonadota bacterium | reverse complement strand
GTGCCCCGACCCTCTGCCCCATATTCCTCCCATGTCGGACCCGAAGGTTTACGAACGCTCCACCGAGATCGACCCGCCGGTCGCACGCGATTTTGCCCAGGAGCTGAACCCGGAGCAGTACGCCGCGACCACTTTTGGTAACGGCCCCCTCCTCGTCGTGGCCGGAGCAGGAACGGGAAAGACTCGGACGCTGGTGTACCGGGTCGCCCACCTGCTCAACGAGGGGATCGCTCCGGACCGGATCCTCCTGCTGACATTCACCCGGCGCGCCGCCCAGGAAATGCTGGCGCGTGCCGTCCAGCTGGTCGGTGGCGCCAGCCGGCAGGTTCACGGCGGGACGTTCCACGGCACCGCCCACCGCCTGCTCCGCCGCTTCGGGCCCGCCGCCGGCCTGCCGGGCGACGTCACCATCATGGACCAGGGCGACGCCGCGGACCTGGTCCAGCTCTCCCGCGCCCAACTCGGCTACGGTGACGCCAAGCGGCGGTTCCCTCGCAAGGAAACCCTCCACTACGTCTACTCGCGACACGTCAACACCGAGATCCCGGTCCGCGACATCCTGGCCGAGGAGTTCCCGCGGTTCGTGGAATTCGAGGCCGACTTCGGCCGGATCTTTGCCGACTTCACCCAGCGCAAGTCGGAGCGGAACCTGGTCGACTACGACGACCTGCTGCTGTTCTGGTGCCTGCTGCTCGAGCACCCCGCGTTAGGCGGGAAGATCGCCGCCCTCTATGACCACGTGCTGGTGGACGAATACCAGGACACCAACGTCCTGCAGGCGCGGATCCTGCGCGCGCTCTGCGCCGGCCACCGGAACCTCACCGTCGTGGGCGACGACGCCCAGAGCATCTATTCGTTCCGCGGCGCCAGCTTCCGCAACATCCTCCAGTTCCCGCGCGAGTTCGACGGCACCACCATGATCGCGCTGGAACAGAACTACCGGTCGACCCAGCCCATCCTCGACACCAGCAACACGCTCATTTCGCGCGCGACCGAACGCTTCACCAAGAACCTCTGGACCCACCGGGACGGCGGCGAACAACCCTGGCTCGTGACCACCAACGACGAGCAGCAGCAGACGCGGTTCGTCGTCGAGCGCATCCTCGAGCTGCACGAAGAAGGCATTCCGCTCTCGGAAATGGCCGTCCTGTTCCGGGCGGCGTACATGTCGGCGGACCTTGAGATCGAGCTGACCAACCGGAAGATCCCGTTCGAGAAATGGGGCGGTCTCAAGTTTCTCGAGGCCGCCCACGTGAAGGACGTGCTGGCATTCCTCCGGGTGATAGAGAATCCGAGGGACGAGGTGAGCTGGTTCCGCTTGCTCCAGCTTCTGCCCGGAATCGGCGAGGCCACGGCGCGCGCGGCCATCTCGACCATGGCCGAGAAGTCGTGGAGCATGGGGTCATTCGACCAGTGGCAGTCGCCGCCACGGGCTCGTCAGGCACACGCGCGCGTGGCGGAGATGCTGACGCAACTGCGGTTGCGGCCTTCGGGCGGGAACGAAGTCGGCACCGACATTGCCCGGATCCGCGTGCTCTATGACGACATCCTGCGCGAGCGCTACGACCGCGTGGAGCCGCGGCTGTCGGACCTGGACCAGTTGCAGGTCATCGCGGGCGGCTACCCGGACCGGGGCACCTTCCTCGCTGCGATCGCGCTCGAACCACCCCAGGGCACACAGGACCTCGCGGTCGGTTCTCTCGAGGAAGAGGACGACGCACTGGTCCTGAGCACCGTCCACAGCGCCAAAGGCAAGGAATGGGACGCGGTCTTCATCATCTGGGCGGTCGACGGCTGGTTCCCGATGGCCCGCGCGGTGGGTGACGACGACGAGACAGAAGAAGAGCGCCGCCTCATGTACGTGGCGATGACGCGCGCTCGGGATCATCTCGCGGTCACCTACCCGCTCAATGCTTATTCGACCCGGCGGGGCGCCGACTACACGATCGACCAGCTATCCCGGTTCATCGACGCCGGGGTGCGCGACACGATGCAACGCGTCGTGCCCAAGTTCCCAGACGCGCACTCGGCGGAGGTCGAACCGGTCGCCCCATTGGATCTGCGCGAGCTCATGAAAAAGCGATTCGGCGGTAGCTGAGACAAGCGTGAAAAAGGGCGTGAAAGACGGCGTGAAAAACAGCGTGAATGGCAGCGTGAATGAAATCGTGAAAGGACGTGTGAATAGGGCGTCGTTCACGCGGGCGGAAAACGTGGTCTGTCCCCTTTTTCAGGTGTTGCGAGGCGAGGCGGAGTGAGAACCAGGGTACGACATCTGCCTAACGCGTTGTCACGAGACGCCCGATGGCGACGAAGGGTGAATCGCTTCCTGCCACCGCGGCGCGCACGGCCTGAATCGTTCGCCGCACGTCACGACTGTTCCTGACAAATACGGAATCGAACAGGTCCAGCTGCTGCGCGTAAACGCGGCGCGCGAGCAGCGAAGCGTTGTCGAGCGGGATACGGCGGAACCATTCAGGGTTGATCCTGCGGACCTGCAGCGAGACGCTATCCACCAGCAAGCGACGGGCGCGCGCATACACGGAATCACGCGCTACCACTCGTGCCGCGCTGTCCGATGGCCACGCGTCGTACGCCGAGTCCAGCGCACTCGCCGTCCGCGCCCAGAACCGGCCGAGTACCTGGTCGTTCCCCCAGTCGTCGACCACCACCTGTGCCGCCAGTGGTGATCCACGGGCGCGGAAGAACGCCTCGGCCCCCCGTGAACCGATGAAACTCGCGAACGACTCGCTGAATTCCGCGTTCCCGGACACGAACAGCGTATTGTGCGACAGCTCGTGGATCACCGTATTGACCAGGAACGTCGTGTCCCCGCGCACGGTGGTCGAAAGCAGCGGATCGTTGAACCAGCCTAACGTGCTGAATGCCGATGCCGGACGGAGGTACGTGTCGAAACCGCGTGCCTGAAAATCATCGCGCGCACGAAGTGCGTCGGACGGACGGAAGAATCCCTTGTACGGGAGCCGACCCACGATCGGGAACCACCAGCGATACGCCTCGAGCCGGTCTCGATAGGCAGCGGAGAGCACCAGCACCAGTGTGTCCCGGTCGAGCTGCGCGAATGTCGTGAAGCTCTCCCCGGCATCGAGCCCCAGCGAATCCACCGCGTACCTGCGCGCCGCCACCACGAGCTGGAGCCGTTCCCGAAGCGCCGCGCTCGTTCCAGGATCGGCGATGACGTCAACAATCTGCCGCCGCCGGCTGAGGATCTTCGCTTCCTCCCACCCTGCCCGGAGGATGTAGCGACCGAGCGGGCTCACCAGGATGAGTCCGACCACGGCCGTTCCCGCGAAAAGCAGCAGACGCAGCCAGCGCCTGAGACGCATCCCTATTGACCCAAGCGGTTTAATGACAACGGCTTAACCAAAAATGCAAGGTTTGCGGCGACCCTACGGCCGCGCTAGTTTCTGCCCGTGAGCTTCGTCCACCTTCATTGCCACAGCGAGTACTCCCTGCTCGATGGGGCGAATCGCATCGATGACCTGATTGGCCGGGCAAAAGAGCTCGAACAACCCGCCCTCGCCATCACCGATCACGGCAACCTACACGCGGCCTGGGAATTTCAGGATAAGGCACGCAAGGCCGGCCTGAAGCCGATCATTGGGATGGAGGCGTACGTTGCCCCGGGAGACCGGCGGCAGCGCGGCCGGATGGGACCCGAAACAAAGCCATACTTCCACCTGGTCCTCCTCGCCGCCGACCACACCGGGTACCGGAACCTCATCAAGCTCTCCTCGCTCGGCTACACCGAGGGCTTTTACTCCCGGCCACGGATCGATCGCGAACTGCTCGAACAGTACGGCGAAGGCTTGATCGTTTCTTCGGCCTGCATGGCTGGTGAACTCGCGTCGCACCTCCTGGTGGACCGGTATGACGCCGCCCGCGAGGCGGCCACGTGGTACGCCGAGCGGTTCCCCGGGCGCTACTACCTCGAGGTGCAGGCGCACCGGAGCGAGGGACAGGACCGGCTCAACGAGCGCATCTTCGACCTCGGTCGCGACCTGGGCCTGCCGGTCATTGCCACGAACGACTCGCACTTCCTCAAGGCGGAGAACCACGACGCCCACGACGTGCTGCTGTGCATCGGCCTGGGCAAGGATCGCGAGGACCGCGATCGCATGCGTTATGACCGCGGGCTCTACTTCAAGACGCACGTCGAAATCGCGGAGCACTTCCCCGGCCGGCCCGACGTCCTCGAGAACACGCTCCAGATCGCGGAACGCTGCGACCTGAAGCTCTCGAAGCGGATTTCGGTGCCCTCGTTCCCGCTGCCCGAAGGGGCGACGAGCGAGAACGACCTGCTGGTGAAGCTCTCGACGGACGGCGCGAAAGGGCGCTACGGCGATCCCCTCCCCCAGAACGTGGCGGAGCGGCTCAAATACGAGCTCGACGTCATCACGAC
>CAMPKM010000312.1 GCA_946887155.1 uncultured Gemmatimonadota bacterium | reverse complement strand
TGCCAGTTTTCGCGCCCTTTGCCAGTTCGCGCCCTTGCCAGTTTTGCGCCTTCAATCAGCAACCGCTCCTCGTTAGGCCCTCCCGAATCACGCCTTTTCCAGAGCCGCCGCATGCCACGCCAGCTCCCGCGGCATGTAGCAATGCAACCCGAGCGACACGAACCCCGCACGCCGGAACGTCGCCCGGTACCACGATGGCCATTTCGCCGCGCGCTGGCGGAAGTCTCCCGACGCGTCATCCGACCGCGTGAAGATCTCGAGATAGGCCACCCCACCACACAGCTTGCGCAATTGGCGTAACCCGCTCCGCATCTCGTCGTCCGCCACATAATTCAGCACGCCCAGGCAGAGAATCAGGTCGAAGGGACCCTCGAGCCCGATCGAACCGATCGTCCCCAGCGTCCCGAGACGAAGGTTGCGGCTCCGACCGAACCGCTTGATGGCGTATTCGCTGCCGTCCACGCCGGTGTACCTGGCGCGCGGCCTGAGCGTTCGCAGCACCGTCGACCAGTTGCCTTCGCCGCAGCCCACGTCGAGCACGCTGCGCACCGGCCGGTCGAGCACGTATTCGGTGGCCGCCACGATGAAGCCGAGCTGGCGGATCATGTCCTGCTTCGATTTGACGCGGTGCCGCGGGTGCCGGTACCACTTGTCGAAATACCGGCGGTCGTAGTGCGACAGGTCTCGGTGCATGGTCACCGTTAGGCGGCCGGAGGACGGGCGGTGCCGCCGGGAAGAGGCGCGGGCCGGAATCGAACCGGCGAATGGGAGTTTTGCAGACTCCTGCCTTACCACTTGGCTACCGCGCCGCGGGATCGCAAGCTATGAAGGTAGCGTCCCCGTCTCAAGCCGCTTTCACGGGGTTTCCCGAGCCCGCCGCATCGTGACACTGGTCTCACTCGACGACATCCAGGCTGCCCGCCGGGTCATCGGCGACCGGCTGATTCGAACGCCGCTCGTTCCCGCGCCCGCCCTCGTCCCGGCCGGCGGTCCACGCGTGTCGCTCAAGCTCGAACTGTTTCAGCACACGGGATCGTTCAAGCCGCGCGGCGTGCTCAACGCCATCGAGGCGCTCCCGCCTGACGAGCGCGCGCGCGGCGTCGTCTCCATCTCCGCTGGAAATCACGCGCAGGCGCTCGCATGGGCCTCACGCGCGATCGGCATCAGTGCGACGATCGTCATGCCGGCCAATGCCGTGCAGGCAAAGGTCGATGCCACCCGGGCGCTGGGCGGCGATGTGATCCAGACGGCGGAGGACCTGCTCGCCACCATGCAGCAGGTGCAGCAGGAACGGGGACTCTCGTTCGTTCATCCATTCGATGATCCGGTCGTCATTGCCGGCGCGGCGACCGTCGGCCTCGAGATCGCGGAAGATGCGCCCGATGTCGACGTGATTATCGTCGGCTGCGGCGGAGGTGGCCTGTTGTCCGGCATTGCCGCCGCCATTCACGAAACGCGGCCCCGTACCCGCGTCATCGGGGTGGAACCATCCGGCGCCGATGCCATGCGACAGAGTCTCGCCCGGGGATCACCGGTCCGCCTGTCGCGCTTGAACACGATCGCCGATGGATTGGCCGCGCCCTTCGCCGGCGTCCATACGCTCGCCCATGTGCAAGCGTACGTCGATCAAATGGTTCTGGTGGAGGACATGGCCATCCTCGAGGCCATGCGCGCGCTCATGCGCAAGGCGCGGATCGTTCCCGAACCGGCTGCCGCCGCCGCCACTGCGGCATTGTTAGGCGGCTTCCTCATGATCGAGCCGGCCGAACACGTCGTGGTGGTGGTCAGCGGCGGGAATGTCGACCCGGAACGCGTCCGCTCGCTGCTCTAGGGACGACGTGGCGCCGGTCGCGACGCCTGCGCCCGTTCCCATCGCGCACTGGTGCCCCGCACGTCGATGTGGGCGAATGGTCCGCTCGGGCCCATCGCGGCGTACGTACCGAGTCCGCCGGTCAGCTCCGGATACCGCCGTTCCACCGCGGCCACGGCGTCACCGATCGCCGCCAGGTCGCCCAGGGTCCGTCGGCCGTCACGATTGAGGTCGTCCATGCGCCCGTCAGAGTCCGCGTCGATGATGAGGTCGGCCGCGTCCCCGAACTGGTGGCGGCTCGCCCGCGCCGCGCCCTCGTCGATGCGGGCATCGTTGTAATACGGCGCGCGAAAGCCGGACAGCACCACCGCGCGGCGCGTATCGATGCCCTCGCGCGCCAACTCGCTGAGCACGAGCTCCAGCTTGTCGATCAGGCGCTCCTCGACCAGGACAAACTTCGGCCAGATCGACGCCTGGTCGTGTGTGAGAAAGTCCGACAGCCGGAAATGCGCCGAGAGCATGGTCTCGATGTTCGAGGGCGTTACCTCCAGGAATCCGTCCGGGTTCAGGTAGTTGTCCGCCATCATCCATCGCTCGGCGGGAAACAGGCCGATGCGATACGGTCCCACCATGTCACCACGCTTGTGGGCGAACGGCCTGATCATGAAGAGCATGAATGGCTGTCCGTGGACTTCCAGCGCCAGCGTACGCGGCCCGAGCAGGATGCTGTCACCGTAGGCGGCCAGGAAGTCCGGCAGGTCCTGCGCTTCGCGGGCAGACACCGCCGCAAATCGAAGCGCGCGGCTCCGTCCCAGGAGCGTATCCGGTACGACGAACGTCCGCGCGGTGTCAGCGCTCGCGGTATCGGCGACGAAACTCGGCGCCGTCAACGATCCGCCGTCATCGCTCCGCAGGACTCGTCGCACAATGATCGCGACGCGTATGAACGTCACCAGCACCAGCAGGGCAATCAACCCTGTCGCAATTTTCCCGGCGATGCCCTTCATCACCGGCACCAACCGTCAATGTTCACCCGGTCGTCGCGTCACCACGCGATGGCATACGCTTCCCGCCTCGGGTCCGCGCCCGTCATGCGAGCGCCTGACGAGCTGATGACGATCATCTGCGCGCCGCCGAATTCGGCCGACGGTTCCTGCACGCGGACGGTATGGCCGCGCTGTTCCAGCATGCTGCGCGTGTTCGCGTCGATCCCCGGCTCGACACCGAGCCGCGTTCGGTTGAATACCCTCCAGCGCGGCGCTTCCACGGCCTGCTGCGGCGTCATTCCGTGCTGCAGCACGTTGTTCAGGACCTGGATCAGTGTCTGCGGCTGGCCATCTCCACCCGGTGTGCCAAACGCCATGAACAGGGACCCGTCGGCATTGAGCGCCATCGCCGGACTGAGGGTGTGAAACGGCCGCTTCCCCGGCGCGATCACGTTAGGGTGCGATGGTTCCAGGTCGAACAGCGCGCCCCGGTTGTGGAGCGTGATGCCCGTGCCGGGCACCATGCGTCCGCTGCCGAACGCCGCAAACAGGCTCTGGATCATCGAAACCGCGTTCCCATCCTTGTCGACCACCGCCAGGTAGATCGGGTCGCCGTTGCCGTCGTGTCTCCGTTCCTCGGCCGGCCCGTGGCGGACACTGTCGGCGCGGATCAGCTTCGCCCGGTCGGCCGCGAAGGCTTTCGAAATCAATCGCGCCACAGGCACCGCGCTGAAATCCGGGTCCGCCAGGAACTCGTCCCGGTCCTCGTACGCGAGCTTGCTCGCCTCCGCGAGCGCGTGGATCGCCGGCGCTGAATTCGGTGTTTCGTCAGGCGGCGCGACCTGCTCGGCGAGGTTCAGCATCTCGAGGAACGTCATGCCCTGGGAATTCGGGGGGAACGCCAGGACCGTCTTGCCGCCATACGTCGTCGAGATCGGCTCCTGCCACTGCGACTTGTGCGCAGCGAGGTCCGCCGGCGTAATCAGTCCGCCTTCCCGCTCCATGAATTGGGCGATCCGACCCGCGAGCGCTCCCTTGTAGAGCGCGTCGGCGCCGCCTGACGCGAGCGTTTTGAGAGTCTGAGCCAGATCCGCCTGCACCAGCAACGTGCCGGGTGCGGGCGCCTTGCCGCTCGCGAGGAAGATACGCTTGAGCGACGAGTCTCCCTCGAGTTTGCGCTGCTCCGCCGCGATATCGAGCGAGAGCCGCGTCGACACCGGAAACCCGCGCTCCGCGTATTCAATCGCCGGCTGTAGCGCCTCCTTCAGCGTGATCGTGCCGAAGCGCTTGAGGGCGTCATCCCATGCGCGGACGGCGCCGGGCACCGACACCGACAGGATTCCCGACTGCGGCATCTGCGATGTATTGCGCGCCGAGAAAAACGCCGGGACCGCCTTCGCGCCGGCACGACCGCTTCCGTTGAGCGCGTAGACCTTTCCGCTTCGCGCTTCACGAATCAGCAGGAAGTTGTCGCCGCCAACGCCATTCATGTGCGGCCGGACGACGGCCAGCACCGCCGCCATGGTGATCGCCGCATCGACCGCGTTGCCACCCCGGCGCAGGACCGCCGCCCCCGCGTTCGACGCCAGCGCATGATCCGAGACAACAGCGGCCTCACGGCCCAT
>CAMPKM010000311.1 GCA_946887155.1 uncultured Gemmatimonadota bacterium | reverse complement strand
GGATGGTTCCACATGGCGGTGCGCGTCCGGCAGTGCCACCCAGAGTTGGGCACCTTACAAACGACCGCTGTGCTGTCGCGGCGTTTGTTCCGCGTGGGCGATGCCGCGGCCGGATGTCATCACGTTGACGCCCCCTGGACGCGCGGTCGCCTCGCTTCCGAGGCTGTCGTCATGCAGGACCTCGCCTTCGATGAGCCAGGTCACCGTCTGCAGTCCGGTGTGCGGGTGTGGCGCAACGTCCATCGGCTTGTCGTCGCCAAACGAGAGCGGGCCGAAACGGTCCAGGAAGCACCACGGGCCGATCATCCGGCGATCGCGGATCGGCAGGACCCGCGTGACGGTCAGCGCTCCGAGGCTGACGTCCCGGTTCGGATATGCCTGGAGCGTGCTCTTTGAGCCGCCGAGCGTGGTGCATTCCTCGGCCGCTACGATCCTGCTCATGCGTCCTCCCTGAGTGCCCGGGGCAAGATATGACGCGAATCGCTGGCCGCCCATGAGCCGCGCGTTTCGTGTACCGGCCTTAGGTTCATTGGGCTCGAGCAACGCGATCAAAATGGCTGATTGCAGACATTGCATGATTACTGAGTGTCCAACGCGCGTCCGGTGAAGCGCCGCTCGCAGCCGACGCTGCAGGTCGCGGTCGCCCTCGTCGCGGGCTTCGTGGCCGGGATGGTGCTCCGGTCGACGCCGATACCGGGGTTCATCGAGCCGGTGGGCACGTTGTGGATCAACGCCATCCGCATGCCGATCCTGCCGCTGATCGTGACGATGCTGATCGCGTCGATCGCCGGCTCGACGGACAGCCGGCGCATCGGGGTGTTAGGCGCCAGGTCGCTGGCGGTCATGCTCGCCTTGCTGTCGCTGTTCGCCGTGATCATGACCCCGCTCGCGCAGTTCCTGCTCGGCGGAATCGAGTTCGACCCGGCCAGCACCGCGTCATTGCGTGAAGCCGCGCGGTTCGATGCGTCGGTGCTGCAGCAGGTGACGCTCCGCGAGTGGCTGCTGTCGCTGGTACCGGCGAACCCGATCCGGGCGGCGGCCGACGGGGCGCTGCTGCCGCTGGTGATTTTCAGCCTGGCCTACGGCACGGCGCTCTCGCGGGTGTCGGCGGGGATTCGCGAGACGCACGTGCATTTCTGCCAGGGCGTTGCCGACGCCATGACAACCGTGATTCGCTGGGTCCTGGTCGTCGCGCCCCTTGGTGTGTTCGCGCTATCGGTGTCGGTGGGGGCGAGGCTGGGCGCGGCGGCGGCGGGCGCCATCATCGTGTACATCCTCGCGTGCGTGATTGCGCTGTCGATCGCGATCGCGCTCCTGTACGTCATCATGTGGCGCGTGGGCGGCGTGCCGTTGCGCGTGCTCGGACCGGCGCTGCTGCCGGCGCAGACCATCGCGTTCACGTCGCGGTCTTCACTGGCGTCGTTGCCGGTGCTGCTGACCGAGGCGCCGGCGCGCCTGGGAATCCGGCCAGCCGTGGCGGGTTTCGTGCTGCCACTCTGCGCGTCGATCTTCAAGCCGAATTCGCCGATTACCTGGCCGTTAGGCGCCGTGCTGGTGGCGCAACTCTATGGCGTCGAACTGGGGAGCACGAACCTGGCCATCTTCGGCATCGGGTGCGTCATCCTCTCGCTCACCGTTCCCGGCATTCCCAGCGGCGGATTTTTCGTGCAGGCGCCACTGTACCTCGCGGTAGGATTGCCGCCAGAAGGGTTGGGCATCCTCATCGCGGTCGACTTCATCCCCGACCTGTTCAAGACCCTGCTCAACACCACCAGCTACGCGAGCACGGCCCTCCTGGTGTCGCGGTATGAGCCGGCCGGGGAACCGATCCTGGCCGACGCTGCCTGACGAGCGTTCATGGATAACCTGTGCCATACGCTCGTGGGCGCGGCACTGGCAGAGGCCGGGCTGAAACGGCGCACGGCGCTCGGCTCGGCGACCCTGATGATCGCGGCGAATTTCCCCGATGTCGATGTGGTGGCTGTGCCGCTTGGCCACAGCCTCGGCGTCCGCCGCGGGATCACGCACGGGCTGCCGGCACTGGTCATCCTGCCGTTCGTTCTCACGGCGATCATGATTGGCTGGTATCGGTGGCGGAGGACGGGAGACGCTCCAACGCCCCGGGAACTGCTGCTGCTTTCGGCCATCGGCATCGCCACGCATCCGGTACTCGACTGGATGAACACGTACGGCATGCGCTGGCTCATGCCGATCGATGGCCGTTGGTGGTACGCCGACACATTGTTCATCGTCGATCCCTGGATCCTGCTGGCGTTGATCATCGGCATCGCGCTGTCGCGGCGCAGGGCGAAAAATGCGCTCCCGTCCACCATGCCGGCCCGCGTGGCGTCAGGCGTGGTGCTCGGCTATCTCGTGGCGATGATGACGTTCAGCCGCATTACGCGTGACGACGCGCTGGAGCAGCTCGCCATCAAGGGCATCACACCGGACATGCTCGTCGTCGATCCACGGTTCGCGACGCCAATCACGCGTGGCGTGACGTACCGGTGGCAGGGTTCGTACCACCTGGCGACCTATCGATTGCTGCAGCGTGAGCTGACCGAGCCGTTGGTCACGATTCCCGTGAACGATGATCATCCGTCAGTAAAGGAAGCCAGCCAGACACCCGCGGGCCGGGAGTATCACTCGTGGGCCCGGCTGCCGTACTATGTGATCGAGACAACCGGTGACACGACTTGGGTGCTCATCGGCGACGCGCGATACACGCTGAATGCGCGGAGTTCCTGGGCGGCGGTTCGCATCCCGGTCGTCGCACGGCAAACCCCACGCTGACGCAACAGCAGGGTGCCGCATCGTCATCTCGTCGGCGTGTCGGCCTTCCGGCCTGAAGCATCCAGTCGAATGACAGAATCCAGTTGGAGGGAACGAGCCATGCGAGTCCTGCCGGTTGTAGCGTTAGGCGCCTTGCTGTCGATGCAACTCGAAGCCCAGGCGCCTCGGCCGCGCGCCCGCGAAATCGGGGTCGCTCCCGGCGTGTTCCAGCCCGGACCACGCAACGCGATTACCGACGTCGCCGGTGTCCGCGTCGGGCAGACGACCGTGATCGAGGGCGACTCGGTACGGACGGGCATCACCGCCATCCTGCCTCACGAGGGCAACCCGTTCTTCGACCGCGTGCCCGCGGCGCTGCACGTCGGGAATGGTTTCGGGAAGCTGCTCGGTGTGACGCAGCTCACCGAGTTAGGCGAGCTCGAAACGCCCATACTGCTGACGTGTACCCTTTGTGTGTGGCGGGCGGCGGACGCGGTGGTGCAATGGATGTTGTCGCGGCCCAACATGCAGGGCGTGCAGTCGATCAATCCGGTCGTGGGTGAAACCAACGACGGCACCCTGAATGCGATTCGTTCGCGGCCGATTCGGTATGAACACGTCGCGTCCGCGCTCGACCAGGCGTCGACCGGAGCAGTAGAGGAAGGTGCAGTCGGGGCCGGTGCGGGAACGGTAGCGTTCGGGTTCAAGGGTGGGATCGGAACGTCGTCTCGCGTTCTTCCAGCCTCGCAAGGGGGGTATACAGTCGGCGTACTCGTGCAATCGAATTTCGGGGGCGTCCTGCAGGTATTGGGCGCTCCAGTGGGCAAGGAGCTGGGCCGCTATGCGTTCCGGAACCCGCAGGAACGCGATGGCGGTGATGGTTCGATCATGATGGTCGTCGCAACCGATGCGCCGCTGTCGGATCGCAACCTCGAGCGTATCGCAGCGCGTGCCATCATGGGCCTGGCGAGAACGGGCTCATCGGCATCGAACGGCAGTGGTGATTACGTCCTGGCGTTTTCGACGTCACCAACGGTTCGGCGACGCGTCAGACAAGGAACGGCGGATGCGCCAGTCCCGCCGGTCCGGCAGGTGGAGGACCTTGGCAATGACGCCATGTCGGCGCTGTTCCAGGGAGTAGTCGAAGCGACAGAAGAAGCGATCTACAACTCGCTGTTCAAGGCGACCACGGTCACCAGCCGCGGTCGTACCATCGAAGCGCTGCCCATCGACCGGCTGCGCGAGATCCTGACGAAATACAACGTGTCGAACAGGTGAGGTGACCCATGGGACGGAAACGGTTCCTCGCACCATTGACTATTGCGAGTGCGTTGCTGATTGGCGCCTCGACGGCGCAGGCCCAGACCGGCCTGAGCCTGTGGGCAGGTATCGGCGGCTCGCGTGAGGCAGGCGTGTCGACGTTCGCGAAGGACGCCAAGCAGCTTGGCGCGCAACTGACCCTGCCGGTTATCCCGTTAGGCATTCGGGCCGACGCGATGCTGCTCGGGAATGAGCTCGAGACGGAAAACCTGTCGTACAGCCTGAACGCGGTGGCCGTCATGCAGTTGCCGCTTGTTCAACCCTACGGCATCATCGGCCGCGGCAAGTACGCGGTCGTGGAGGGCGGTGAACGGGAGTCCGGATGGAATTACGG
>CAMPKM010000310.1 GCA_946887155.1 uncultured Gemmatimonadota bacterium | reverse complement strand
ACCATGTTGAACTCGCCGTGGTTCTGCCAGCGATAGATCGGATTGTTCGCGAACATCAGGACGCGTCCCTTGCCGTGGTACGCCTCGGGGATGTCCATCGCAAACGCCCGGTTCTTGATGTTGTCCGCACCGACCATCAGTCCGGAGAGCACCGAATTTTCGCCACCGACGAACGCCGCGAGGATGTTGTCCTGGTCGGCGACTCCGACGCGGAACACCTGCTGACCCTGCCCGAACTTCATCGGAAAGATCGACTTCTCGTAGCCATAGAAGGCCGGGTGATCAGCCTTCTTGATCTCGGCCGTCACCAGCGGTTTCTGCGCGTTCACGCCGGTCAGCGACTCGGTGTCGACCGATCCGGCAAAGCCGAACTCGATGGGGAACCGCGTCGCCTGGAGCGTGGTGATCAGCGTCCCGCCGGCTTCGAGGAATGCCTCGAACGCGTCGACGCCCGCCTGGCCAAAGCCGCCGGTCATGTCGTCGGTCTCGCCGTATGCGCCCAGGAACTTGAGCTTGTCCGTGCGCTTGTACGGCTGCGGACGCGACGACGGCGCCGCCATGATCTGCGTACGCGTCACATTCTGCGCGGCCATGACGATGACGTCATAATCCGCCTTCAGGTTCCCCTTCACGACCCGTTCCTTGTAGATCAGTTCGAAGGGAATGCCGAACTGGTCGAACGCATGCCGGTACCAGCCGAGTTCCTGCGTCCCCTGCCACTGCGAGTAGATCGCGATGCGCGGCACATCGGCGTCGTGCGTGGTCACGGTCGGGACCGACGCCAGTGCGCCGGCCGTCAGGCCTAACGAATCCACCGCGGCTCGCACGGCCTGCATGGCGGACGAACCGGTGATGATGAACGAGCCGGCCGGATACGTGACGCCATCGGCGGTGAACGCCGTCTCCGCCACCTTCATCGGCACGTTCCGCAGGCGATACCGGAACGCGACCATGTTGTTCGAGCCGTAGTGCGCAACGGCCAGGGCGGCGGTGCCGGTTCCCGCCACGGTGCCATGGGCAACCGCCGTTCTCACCGGTGTCGTCGCGGCGTTCAGGATCGCCTTGTCGTCGATCTCCTTCACCTCGACGTTGAACGCGAAGCCCATCGACCAGCCCGAGTCGTCGTACGTGCGCAGCGCGGGATCAGGATAGTCCTGCTTCTCGAGCAGGTTCTTGGCGAGGCGGCCGTACGGCTGGTCGAGCTTCACGACATAGGAACCCGCCGCATACGTCACGCTGTCGAGTGTCAGCGGCGCGTTGAGCGTGCCGACCTCGATGCCCTGCGCGCGCAACACGTTGACCAGCGTCACGACCTTCGTCATGTCGCGCTGCACCGGAACCACGTACCCATGCGGCGCGTTGTTGCGACCCGACTCCATGGAGTTCTTCGTCTTCACGTAGAAGTTCTGCACTACGAGGTTCGGGAACATCGACGTGAGCTGCAACGAGGAGAGCACCGCCGTCTGCAGGTAGTTCGTGTTGTTCCGCCTCGAGAATTTCTGCGACGCGCTGTCCGGCACCGGAATGCCGCGATACCACTCGCGGGGCTGCCCGCCGCCACGACCGGTTGGCACTGGTCCAGCGCCGCCGCGACCCGCGCCACGACCACCTCCAGCCGCAGCCGCCCCACCACCTCGGCCGCCACGTCCACCGCGTCCGGTGCCGGCCGCGGCCGCGGTCGAGTCGGAGGCGGTGTCCGCGCGGGCCGTCGTGCTCTTCGGCGCGTTCGCGACACTGTCGGCAAAGTCACTGCCGGATTGCGTCTCGTACATCTTCATCATGCCGTTGTGATTGTACGAGACGGAACCGAGGTATCCCGGCGACCAGCCGTCCATGAACGCGTGCGTGTACACGCCCGGCATCCCCCACTTCGTCATCTGCGACAGCTCCCAGTTCGCGAAGAACGAGAGTTCACCAAAAAGAATGGGATCGAGGTTCGGATTCTGCGGCGGTCCGCCGCTGTAGGTGTAGAGCAGCGGCAGCGACTCGTGCAGGTCGTGCATGATCGGCGGCTTGGCGGTGAAATACCAATCCGTGATCGCGCGCATCGACTTCTGCGACAGGTTGATGTCGCGATTGTTGTCGTGATACACGTACTTGCCCCAGTACGGAACGCTGGCGCCCCCTCCACGACCACTCGGCGCCGGCGTGCCTGACGCGGCCATGTCCTGGTTCCGGTAGAACCAGTCGACGTTGCGGTCGCGACCATCCGGGTCCGCCTGTGGCGTGATCGAGACGTACACGTTCTCGCGGATCTGGTTGATCAACGGCGAGGTCTCGGCCACCAGTCGGTAGGCAAGCTCCATCAGCATTTCCGACGGGCCCACTTCGCCGCTATGGAGCCCACCCATGAGGTGGTAGTGCGGTTTCGTGTTGGCGATGAGCTGGTTGGCCTGTGACTCGCTCAGCCCGCGCGGATCGGCGATGCGTGCGAGGTTGTCGCGATTGCGCTGGAGGTTCCGCATGTTGGCTTCGGACGAGATCCAGACGATCACGAGTTCCCGGTCTTCGTCAGAGCGCCCGATAGTCTCGATCTTCACCTTGCCCGGCGCTGCCTTTTCGAGCGCGCGATAGTACTTCAGCGCATCGGCGTAGTAGGTCAGCGTCTTCGGACGCCCGATGTGGTAGCCGAGGACGTCTTTCGGCGACGGGATGCCGGCGACCTTCGGAAGGTGGTCCACGAGGGGGCTGCCATAACGAGGCTCGGTGGTCCACTGCGCGAATGACTTCGCGAAATCAGCATCCTGCTGCTGGCGAGGATCGCGGGTCTCGGTGACGGCAGATTGCGCACCGGCAGTGGCGGTGATCAGGAGGCTTGCGACGAGGGCGGGAAGTCTGGTGCGCATGGGCGTGGTGAACCGGGAATCGGGAATCGGGAATCGGGAGGTCGTGAGATCGTGAGGTCGAAGCGATTCCGTACGACCATGGACGATATGGATTTACGCACGGGTCAGCCAGCGTGTTTACCGCCGCTATTCGGCCCTTCGGTCTTTGGCGTTTGGACTTGCGAACCAGGAACCGAGGTCGGTAGAATCCTCGCCCATGCTGAATCACACCGCGCGCCACCATTTCCATCACGCCCACCCGACCTGGGGGAGCTCGCGCGCGGACTAGACTGACACCAACGACACGTTAGTCAGAACACCACGACGCCGGCTTCCCAGCCGGCGTTTTTTGTTTGTGCTTGCCCACCGTCCACTGCCCGCAATGAACGACACCCTGAGAATTGGACTGCCCAAAGGCCGCATGGAACGCGCCGTACTCGATCTCCTCGCCGACGGAGGCGTCCAGGTCGTGCCCAGCGCGCGGGGGTACCGACCCAGTGTTCGTCTCGAACGAACCGAAGCCAAGGTCCTCAAGCCGCAGAACATCGTCGAGATGCTCGGGCATGGCAGTCGCGACATGGGATTTGCCGGCGCCGACTGGGTTGCCGAGCTCTCCGCGAATGTGGTCGAGGTCCTCGATACGGGGCTCGACCGGGTCGAGATCGTCGCCGCCGCTCCCATGGCGATGCTCGATCGTGGGCGGCTCCCCATCAGGCATCTGGTCATCGCATCCGAATACGAGTGCCTGACGAGACGGTGGATCACTGATCGCGGCATCGACGCCGAGGTCGTACGGTCGTACGGCGCCACCGAGGTGTTTCCGCCGGAGGATGCCGACGTCATCGTCGATTGCTCGGCCACTGGCGCCACGCTGCGCGCGAATAACCTGGCGGTGGTCGACACCCTCATGACGTCGTCGACCCGGCTCTACGCGAGTCCGGCTGCATGGCAACGACCAGAGAAGCGCCGCCGCATCGAGGACGTGGCGCTGCTGCTTCGAAGCGTGCTCGAAGCCCGCCGGCGGGTGATGCTCGAGGTCAACGCCTCGTCGGAGTGCCTCGAACGTGTCGTCGCGGTGCTGCCGGCCATGCGACGTCCCACCATCTCGCCGCTGTATGGCAACGGCAGTTACGCCGTGAAGGCCGCCGTGCCCCGCGATGCGTTGCCACACGTCATACCCGCGATCAAGGCGGCTGGCGGAACAGACGTCGTGGTTTCCACCCTCTCCCAGATCGTCCCATGACCGCACCCGCCTCACGAGTAGAAACGCTCCGAGCGTATCAGCGCGCACCGCTGCCGGCCAGCGTAACGCTGCGCCTCGACGCCAACGAGGGACAGCCGGCCGCCGCCGAGCTGATACTCGCGGCCATTCAAGAGGGTGGCACGGAACTCTTCCGTCGTTACCCGGACGCGCGACCGCTCGAGACCAGGCTCGCCGCGCGTTTCGATGTCGAACCGGAGCAGGTCTTCGTGTCGGCCGGTGCCGATGACGTCATTGACCGCTGCTGCCGTGCCTACCTCGCCCCCGGCTCGTCGTTGCTGATCGCCGAACCGGGATTCGAGATGTTCGACCATTACGCCGCATTGTGCGGCGCCAGGGTGATGAA
>CAMPKM010000309.1 GCA_946887155.1 uncultured Gemmatimonadota bacterium | reverse complement strand
GCTTCACGATGACCGTGACTGAATGGTCGAACCGGGGATCGGGATCGTCGACCGCGATGTACGACGTCTTGTCCGTCTGGAGCGTCGATATCCGATCAGGCTCGCTCGGGTTGCTGCACGCGAGAGTCACGAGGAGCAGACAGCCACCGAATGTCGCAGGGCGCATTGGAGTGACGTGAAGGGGTGAGCAGCGCGGCCGCCAGCCTGGTCTTGGCGCTTGCTTCTACCACCCCCATTTCTGCCGGTTCCATCGCATACTCAATAACCCAGTCACCAGCTTCCCCCGCCATGCCCTTCGCGACAATCACCGGTTGGGGCAACGGCCTCCCTCCGGCCGTCCTGACCAACGAGGATCTCTCCACGTTCCTCGACACGTCGGATGAATGGATCACCACGCGCACCGGCATGAAGGAGCGCCGGATCTCGCACGTCAGCGCGATCGAGATGGCGACGCTGGCATCGGCTCGTGCCCTCGCCTGCGCCGGACTCGATGCCGCCGACGTGGACCTCATTATCTACGGCGGCTGCAGCAACGAGGAAGCGGTGCCGAACAGCGCGTCCGGCGTCCAGGCACTCCTCGGCGCAACCCGTGCCGCCGCGATGGACGTGAATACCGCCTGCACGAGCTTTCTCTACGGACTGTCGACCGCGACGTCGATGATCCGGACGGGCGTCGTGCGCAACGCGGTCGTCATTGGCGTCGAGTTGATCAGCCGCTACATGGACTGGAGCAACCGGAACGTGGCCGTGCTGTTCGGTGACGGGGCCGCCGCCGTCGTGCTCCAGGCCACGGACCAGGAGACCGGCGTGCTGGCATCGGTCCTCGGCTGCGACGCCGAGGCCCGGGCCAGTTTGCGCGTGCGCGGTATCGGGTGCGGGTACGCCGGGCGAGACGTGACGTTAGGCGATACGCTGTGGGACTTCGACGGCCAGGTCATCTTCAAGCGCGCCGTGAAGGGGATGAGCGAGGCTTCGGCAAAGGTGCTTGCCCAGGCCGGCGTGACGGCCGATGACGTCGACCTCGTGGTGCCGCACCAGGCGAACCTGCGCATTATCGAGGCGGTGGCAAAGTACGCGGGAATTCCCATGGACCGCGTGATGGTCACGGTGCACAAGTTCGGGAACATGAGCGCGGCGACGGTGCCGGTCAGCCTGGTCGAGGCGTTGAACGATGGCCGGATCAAGCCGGGAGCGCTCGTCCTGATGCCGGGCTTTGGCGCGGGCCTTACGTTCGGGGCACTGCTGCTGCGATGGGGCGACCGCATCACACCGTTAGGCGAATCGTCTCGTGCCTTTCCTCCCTTCGAGGGAACGGCGCTCGACCTCGTGCAATCGATCCGCGCGACACAGGACCCGCACGGCCGCTCAAGGGAGGGTTTGCTGTCTCCTCCGCTGGCGGACCTGACCGGATAGCCCGGCAACGCTATAATTGGGCTCGGACGACTTCTACTGGAGCGAAGCCATGACCTGGAAGCGCATTGCACCGATTGTTGCCATCCTCGCCCTCGGCGGCGTGGATTCCGCTGGCGGGCAGGCGACCAATCCGCGTTTCGGACAGTGGAAGCTCAAGTCCGACGCCCCCGCGCCGCAGAGCAACATCATGACCTACGAGCCGTTAGGCGCGAAGGGGATGAAGATCACGGTGACATCGGTAAGTGCAAAAGGCGACACTTCGTCCTGGTGGTATACGACGGACTTCGACGGAAAGGACATGCCGGTCAACGGCAGCCGTGGCACCACCCATACCTCCGTCCGGGTCGTCGACGATCGGGTGAACGAGATCATCAACAAGCGGGATGGCCGGGTGACCCAGGTGCTGACCAACGTACTCTCGCCTGACGGCAACACGATCGCGGTGATCTACATGCGGGCCGATAGCAGCGGGAAAACGACCGGCGTCTCGTTCGCGACCTACGAACGGATCAAGTGACCCGTGCCTGGCGACTCGCCAGGCGCAATTCGGCGGCGCGGGCATGGGCCTCGAGCCCCTCGATGCGTGCCAGCCAGGCGGTATCGTCGTATAACGGCGCTGAATCATGTTCGGCGTCCACACGAAGCCAGGTGCGCACGCGCAGGAACGTGAACACCGACAGCCCGCCGCTGAATCGCGACGCACGACCGGTGGGCAGGACGTGGTTCGGGCCAGCGCCGTAGTCGCCGAGCACCTCCGCCGAGTCGCTGCCGATGAACAACGCACCGTAGTTTGAAAACCGCGGAGCGATTTCCATCGCCGACGCGGTTTGAAGATGGAGGTGTTCAGGAGCAAGTTCATCGCAACAGTCGATCGCTTCCGACTCATCGTGAACGACGACCGCCCCGCCATTGGCCAGCGCCAGACGCGCCACACCGGCCGTTGGCAGGATCCGCAGCTGCGCCTCGAGTTCCGCGTTGACGGCGTCGACCACCCGGTCGGACACACTCACCAGCACCGGAATGGCCATGGGATCGTGCTCGGCCTGGGCCAGCAGGTCGGCGGCGATGCGTTCCGCGTCGGCTGACGCATCGGCAACGATTACCAGCTCCGACGGACCGGCAATGGCGTCGATGCCCACGTCTCCGAAGACGACGCGCTTGGCGGCCGAAGCGTAGGCGTTCCCCGGACCGACAATCAGGTCGCAGGCCGGGACGCCCTCCGCGCCGTACGCCAGCGCGGCGACGGCCTGGGCGCCGCCAACGCCAAGGAAACCATCAGCACCGGCCAGTGCGGCGCAGGCCAGCATGACAGGATCGCGTCGCGAGCAGGCGACCCAGACTTCCTTCACTCCAGCGGCACGGGCGGTGATCGCCGTCATCAGGATGGACGATGGCAACGGATAACGTCCGCCGGGCGCATAACAGCCTGCGCGCTGCACGGGAGCGATGGTGTGCCCTGCCATTCCACCCGGCACTTCCATCTCGAACGTGCTCAGCGCCTGACGCTGTCCCTCCGCAAACGTGCGAATGCGATTGGCGATTCTCGTCAGGCGTTCGCGCACGTGGGGCTCGAGGTTCCGCAACGCGTTTGTCAACTCCTCCTGGCCGATGACCAGCGGTGTCTCCGGCGTGAGACCGTCGAATCGGTGGGCGTATTCGCGGAGCGCATCTGCCCCGCGTTCGCGTACCTCTCGGACGATGGCTGCCGCCGCCTCCAGGATGTCCGGGTGCATCGGCGCCGCGGATGCCGCGAGCAGTTCCCGGACGGTGCGTCGCTGAAGGAGGCTCACGGCTTCGCCTCCATCGGGCGCCGCGTCACGGCCCGGTGACGTCGCCCGAGTTCCCGTTCCACGTCGGCGAGCGATCCGCCGGACCTGCCTAACGCGGTCAGGACGAGGTACATCACGTCGGCGGCTTCGTGGATGACACCGGCCGGAGATTCTTCGCTGGCCAGCTCGCCAGCCTCCTCGCGAAGCTTGGCGCCGAGCAGCCCGGGTTCGGTCGCCAGGCGGCGGGTACGCGAACCGGTGTCCTCACCCTGAAGGCGCGACCGGATGACCCGTTCGAGCGTGGCCAGCGTAAACGTCTCGTCAAAGCAGGTTCGGGTTCCGCGATGGCAAAAGCCTGTTCCTTCCTGCCTGACGAGTACCTGGATGGCGTCGCGGTCGCAGTCGAGGCGGATTTCCAGCAGGTGCTGCGTATTTCCGGATGTTTCGCCCTTCACCCAGAGCGCGTTCCGGGAGCGCGACCAGTAGATGCCCCGCCGTTCCTCGACCGCGCGGCGCAGCGATTCCCTGTTGCTCCAGACGAGGCCGAGCGTAGCCCCGCTTTCGTCTGAGACAATGGTTGGCCAGAGGCCGGTGGACGACTCATGCAGCGGCGCCGCAAAGGCATCGCCGAGCGACAGGGCACCGGTATACAGTGCCATCCCCACCTGTGCGTCGGCGCCGGTAAGGTCGAGCGCGGCAATTTCCGCCGTACTCGTTATGCCGCCGGCGGCGGTGACGCGAGCGGTGCCGGCAGCCGACACCGCGGCCCGGACCAGGTCCATGTCGAAGCCTCCCATGGCACCCTCGCGGTCGACCTGTGTGAGCAGGAAACCACCAACGACTGGCGCGAGTTCCTGAATCGCCCCGAGCGCGCTCGTACCGGTGCGCTTCCGCCAGCCGTCGACGACGACGTCACCGCGCACGTTGTCCACCGCGGCGATGACCCGTTCCCGCGGGAGCCGGGCACAGAATTCGGGCGTGGCGGCGGTCCCGACGACGATTCGAGAAGCGCCGGCATCGAGCCACTCGGCTGCCTGGTTGTGGCTGCGGATGCCGCCGCCCACCCGGCAGGCGGCGCGCTTCACCATCTGGCTGACGAGATCCCTGTTGTCGCCCCTGCCTAACGCCGAGTCGAGGTCGACGACCGCGACTTCCCCGACCAGAGCGAAGCGCTCCAGCCACTCCAGCGGATCGCCGGCGTCCAGCACGAGTTCGCGGCCGTGGCGAAGCTGCACCGCCCTGCCGTTCATGATATCGATGCTCGGCACAATCA
>CAMPKM010000308.1 GCA_946887155.1 uncultured Gemmatimonadota bacterium | reverse complement strand
GCCCCGGGAGTTCAGACTCGGGAACAGACGGCCGAGCCTCGACGCGAGGAGCGACAGGCTCCAGCTGAACGCGCTCCAGAGGTTGCGGCGCCCACGAACCCACCCGACTGGCGCAGTGTGCTGAAGGACGCCGGCGCGGAGCCGGTCGTGAAGGAGAAAGTCGCACGCTATGCGATGCCGGAACCGCCACGATCGTCACTGGTGGCGTCGCATGCGACGTTGCCGATCGATGAAATCCCTGCCGGGATCGTCATTGGAGGATCGGGACGCGAGCTATTCGGCACATCACCTTTCGCTACGCTCGAGGAACTTTCAACAGCAGTTTCCACATGTACGCTGTGTCCTCTGTATCGCGATGCGAAGAACCCCGTTCCCGGTGAAGGAAATGCACACGCTGACTTCATGTGCGTTGGTGAAGCACCAGGAGCGACCGAAGATGAACTCGGACGTCCGTTCGTTGGACAGGCGGGGCAACTCCTCGATAAGATTCTCGGCGCGATAAAACTCTCGCGGGAAGAGGTCTACATCTGCAACGTTCTCAAGCATCGTCCGCCACAAAATCGAAATCCGATGCCGGACGAAGTGGAGGCATGCAGTCCGTACCTGCTCCGACAGATTGAACTGATCCAGCCACGGGTGATTGTGGCGTTCGGGACGTTCGCGTCCCAGACGCTGCTGAACACGCGAGACGGCATCAGCAAGCTGCGGGGCAGAATTCATCGTTACTACGGCATACCGCTGGTAGTGACCTATCATCCAGCGGCGCTTCTGCGGAACTCGTCGTGGAAAAGGCCAACGTGGGAAGATGTCCAGCTTGCTCGAAAACTCCTCGATCGCCCCATCGGTAACTGACACGTTTCGCGACCGCCGCCCGCCTTGGTCGGAGGAAGCAGAGCAGGCCGTACTTGGCGCGATGATCATGGACCGCGACGCGATCATGCGCGCGGCCGAATTTTCAGACGATACCCTGTTCTATCGCGAGGGCCATCGCCGGATCTTCCGCGCGATTGTCGCGCTCAACGAACGCGGCACCGTCGTCGATGTCCTGACACTCGCCGACGAACTGTCGCTTCGCGGTGAACTCGATGCGTCGGGAGGCAAGGAGTACCTCTCGTACCTGCTGGACGTGGTGCCCACGGCCGCGAACGTCGAGTACCACGCGCGCATCGTCCGGGAAAAGGGACTCATCCGCCGGCTCATCGAAACGTCGACGGAACTGGTCTCGGAGGCGTACGACGGACGGCGCACCTCGGCGGAGCTCCTCGATCACGCGGAGCAACGCATCCTCCAGATCAACACCGATCGGGGCCGCGAGGGATTCAGCCGGATCAAGGAGCTGCTCTGGCCGGCGATGGAGCGGATCGAACAGCTCGCGCAGGGCGGTGGAGCCGTCACCGGCGTGCCCTCGGGCTTCGTCGACCTCGACAAGTTGACGTTAGGCTTCCAGCCGTCGGAGTTGAGCATCGTCGCTGCGCGTCCGTCGATGGGCAAGACGGCGTTCGTGCTGAACGTGGCCCAGAATGCGGCCATCCAGGCGCAGGTACCGGTCGCGGTCTTCTCGCTGGAAATGGCGAAGGAGCAGTTGGTGGCGCGCATGCTCGCGGCCGAGGGATACATCGACGCACAGCGGTTGCGGAATGGCCGGTTGTCGCCGGACGATTTCTCGCGCCTGGCGAAGGCGACAGGCATCCTCAGCTCGGCGCCCATCTGGATCGACGACAGCCCGGGGCTCACGGCGCTGGACATCCGTTCGCGTGCACGACGCCTGCAGGTCGAGAACAAGATCGGGATGGTGATCATCGACTACCTGCAGCTCATCGCCGGGCCACCCGACTCCGAAAACCGGCAGCAGGAAATCAGCTACATCTCGCGTTCGCTCAAGACACTGGCGCGTGAGTTGAAGATTCCCGTGGTCGCGTTATCCCAGCTCTCGCGCGCGCCGGAACAGCGGACCGGAGAAAACCGGCGTCCCCAGCTCTCCGACCTGCGAGAGTCGGGCGCCATCGAACAGGACGCCGACGTCGTCATGTTCCTCTTCCGGCCCGAGTACTATGAAGGAACGACCGACGAGCGTGGGGAGCCGCGGCGCATGGCTGACGGCACGCCACTCGAAGGGCTCGCGGAACTCATCATCGGCAAGCAGCGCAACGGTCCCACCGATACCGTCCGGTTGCACTTTCACAAGCAGTACACCCGGTTCGACAACTATACGCCCCGGCAGCCGTCGTGACGGTCAAGTCGCGAACGGTCTATCGCTGCACCGACTGTGGGGCCGACTACCTGAAATGGCAGGGACGCTGCGACGCCTGCGGTGAATGGAACACGCTCGCTGAAGAGATCGAGCGATCAGCGCGGGGCCGGGCGTCGAAGACGAGAGCAGAAACCGGAACAGCGTCCGCCGTGGTCGCGATCGGCGACGTCGAAACCACGCGTTCTGCGCGCGTCTCGTCAGGCATTCGTGAACTGGACTACGTGCTCGGCGGCGGCATCGTCGACGGGAGTGTGGTGCTCATCGGCGGGGAGCCGGGTATTGGAAAGTCCACGCTCCTGCTGCAAGTGGCAGCGGGCACATCCAACCCGGGTCGCAAGGCACTGTATGTCTCAGCGGAAGAATCGGGACCGCAGGTGAGGTTACGTGCCGAACGACTCGGGGCGCCGGCGATGACCGTTGGACTGCTCGCGGAAACGTCACTGGACGACATTCTCGCCACCGCCACGGCGACCAGTGCGGACCTGCTCATCATCGACTCGATCCAGACTATTCATTCGCCCGCCCTCGAGGGCGCACCCGGAAACGTCGGCCAGGTTCGCGAGTGCGCGGCCCGTCTGATGCGATTTGCCAAGGAATCCGGCTGTGCGGTGTTCATCGTCGGCCACGTGACGAAAGGGGGCGGCGTCGCCGGTCCCAAGACGCTCGAACACATCGTCGACACGGTGTTGTATTTCGAGGGCGACAGTTCGCTCGACTTCCGTGTCCTTCGCGCGACCAAGAATCGCTTTGGCAGCGTGGACGAAATCGGCGTGTTCCGCATGACGAGCGCGGGCCTCGAGGGCGTGGAGAATCCGTCGGCGCTCTTCATGGGCGACGGTGGAACGCCCTCGTCAGGCACCGCCGTCACCTGCCTCATCGAGGGGTCGCGACCGGTGCTGGTCGAGATCCAGGCGCTGGCGGCGAAGGCCGGATACGGAACGCCGCAACGCGTCGCGAACGGCGTGGATCCCCGGAGGCTGGCGCTCCTGCTCGCCGTCCTGGAAAAGCGGTCCGGGATTCCGGTGTCGCAGCTCGACGTCTTCGTGAATGTCGCCGGTGGCCTGCGTCTCTCGGAACCGGCCGGCGACCTGGCGATCGCAGCGGCGATCGCGTCGAGCGTGTACGACGTGCCGCTCCCCCTCGGCAGCGTGTTCATCGGAGAACTCGGACTGGGCGGCGAGATTCGCGCGGTCACGCAACTGGAGCGAAGACTGGCGGAAGCGTCACAGTCCGGCATCACCGTTGCGCATGTGGGCAGCCGGGGCCACGGCGGCCGGACGACCAGCTCACTCAAGGTCTCGGCGCACGACCACCTTGGCGCCCTCTTCGCGGCCCTGTTCCGGCCATGAGCGCGCGTGACGAGAAGGAGGCAGTGCATCCGGACGTCGGCGTCGTGATCGTGGCGGCCGGCAGCGGATCGCGTGCCGCCGGAACCACGGGCGAGTTGAAGCAGTTCCGGTGGGTTGGCGACAAGCCGATGCTCCTGCACACGGTGCACGCGTTCCAGAAGCGGGCCGACGTCGCGCTGGTCGTGTGCGTGCTGCCGCGATCGCACGCGGCCGACCCGCCGCCGTGGCTCTTCCAGTGCGACCTCGATCGATTGCTGGTCAGCACCGGCGGCGCCTATCGCGGCGAATCGGTGTTGAGCGGGCTCGAGGACCTGCCTGACGACGTGTCGATCGCCGTCATCCACGATGCGGCCCGGCCGCTCGTCGCCGACGCCACGATCGACGCCGTCATTGCCGAGGCGCGGCGGGGCCGCGGGGCCGTGGCCGCGCTGCCGGTCGTCGACACGCTGAAGGACGTCGACGCCGAGGGCCGCATAACGAGAACGATCGACCGGGATGGCCTTTGGCGCGCCCAGACGCCGCAGGCGTTCCCGCTGCGCCTGATCGAGCGTGCGTACATGGAGGCCGTGCGCGACGGCGTTTCCGCCACCGACGATGCGGCACTGGTCGAGCGACTTGGCGAAGAAGTGGTCGTGGTGCGGGGGAGCGAACGGGCGATGAAGGTGACCGACGAATCAGACTTCGCGCGGGTCGAACGGCTGTCGACGCTTCTCGACTGATGCGCGAAGCCGCCATCCCGTTCTGGTCACCCGCCGAGATCGAGGCGTCACTGTCGGACACGGTAACGCACCTGCAAGCGGGCAACGTGCTCGCGTACCCGACCGAAACGGTCTACGGATTTGGCGGAGCGGTCGACCGGG
>CAMPKM010000307.1 GCA_946887155.1 uncultured Gemmatimonadota bacterium | reverse complement strand
CGTGCGCACTGCCGCCGGTGACGTTGGGCCGCAGCGACATCGAGTCGGTGCGCATCTGCTCCGCCCGCGCGATGGAATCCGTTCGCGCGGCCATCGCCAGCGAGTCCTGGCGCGAGGTCATGTTCATCGAGTCGGTGCGGGCTCGCTCGGCCGCCGCGATGGAGTCATTGCGGGCGAGGTTCGCGGCATTGATCGAGTCCGTGCGCGTCTGTTCGGCGCGACGGATGGAATCGGCGCGCATCGAGTCGGTGCGGGCAGTACTCGTCGTGGGCAGGACGACTTCACCGCGTGATTCTTTCCTGATCGGGATGCGCGTCGTGGACCGGGCACCGGCCCGGGTGGTGTCGCGACGAGTAGTGTCGACCTGCGCCGGCAAAGTGGCCGCACACAGGGCAACCGCAATACCGCTCCCAATCGCCCATCGTGTGATTTCTCTCTTCCTCATGTGATCCCCCGGTTCACCGTGACTCCGCGACGTCCGCAGGCCTCCGGGACGCGATCGCCGGGGTGGGTATTTCACCCACCGGTGAGTCGTGTGACAACATGCCTTCACGCCTCGGTCGTCAGTTCTCCTGCTCGGAGAAGTGTGCGGCGACTGGGCGCGAGCCCTGGATGTTCCGTGTACCCGCCAGTCACGCTGGCGAACCAATTTTCCGGTGCGATATCAGGCCGCGTTATGCAGCGGCCACATCCACGTTAGGCGTGCTGGTCATTCCGAATCGGGCACGGCGGTGGTGGTGTGGTTCAGCTGGGCATGGGGCCCGGGCACGGCGCCCGGGGCACGGCACAGGGCACGGGGATGCACCACTCGGGCACGGGGCACGGGGTGACCTTCTCGCGAAACCCCCGAGTTCGGGAAACCCCGAGTTCGGGGTCAGACCCGGGGTCTGACCCCACTCAAGTTTCAGCCCGCGACCAACTTAGATGGGGTCAGACACGGGGTCAGACCCCGGGTCTGACCCCGAACTCGGGTTTAGTCGGCGCGGATGGCGGTCAGGGGGTCGACGCGGGTCGCGCGGCGCATGGGAATCAGGCACGCCGCCACGGCAACGAGCGAGATCACCGCTACCACCGCGCCAAAGACGGCCGGATCGGATGGCTCGACACCATACAGCAATGATTGTGTGATCCGCGAAAGCGCCAACGCGCCAACGACACCCACCACGATCCCGACGGCTGCAATCGTTATTCCCTGGCGCAAGACGAGACCGACGACCTGTCCGTTCCCGGCCCCGAGCGCCATGCGGATTCCAATTTCGCGATGACGCTCGGACACCATGTACGACAGCACGCCATACGTGCCGATCGCGGCAAGCAGCAGCGCCACCCCCGCAAAAATGCCGAGGAGCAGCGACAGGAATCGCTCCCGCGTTAATGACGCGCCGACCACGTCTTCCATCGTGCGCAACTGAATGATGGGAAGACCGGGATCGATGGCCGTCACCGCCTCGCGAATGGCCGGGGCGAGCGTCGACATCGGCCGCGACACCTCCAGCACCAGGTTCATCTGGCGCGGTGCGACGCCGGCTTGGCGCGCCGACTGCTCGAAGTTGAAGTAGAGCTCCGTCCCGGCGGGGACATCGAGTCCGCCCTGCTTCACGTCGCGCGCCACGCCGACGATGGTGAACATCGGCGTATTGGGACCGAAGAATGGACTCACCCGTCGACCGATCGGGTCGACGTCCTTGTAGAAGCGCTTCGCGAGCGACTCGTTGATGATGACCACCGGTCCGCCGATGGCGTCGCCGGCCCCGAAGGCGCGACCGGAAACCATCTCGATGCCCATGGTCTCGAAGTAGCCTGACGAGACCGTCTGGTAGTAGTCGACGTTCGCGGGCGGATCACCCGGGCCCGGACTGTAGCCCTCGAAGTTCGTGTCGTTGGCGTTGACCGGGCGCTGTGGCGGCAATCCCTGCATCGCCGACACGCGTTCCACACCAGGTACCTCATCGAGGCGTCGGGCGAGGTCGGTGATCACGTTCACGACGCGCTGCGAGTCCGGATACGGCGCTTGCGGGAGCACGAGGCCGAACGTCACGCGATTCTCGACGTCGAAGCCGGCGTCGACACTCGTCAGGTTGCGAAACGTCTTGATGAGGAGGCCGGCGCCGATGACCAGCATGACGGCGAGCGCGATCTCGACGACGACCAGTCCGCGCCGCACGCGATTCCGCCCCGACCCCGTGGTCGCGCGGACCCCGCCTTCCTTGATAGCCAGGCTCACCGCCTGTTCGCCCATGTGGAGCAGCGGAGCCATGCCGAACACGAGCCCGGTGAGCACTGCCACCACCACCGTGAAGCCGAGCACCGTGGGATCGAGCGTGATCTCGGCAGCGCGGGGTACGCTGGCGGGGTTCGCGGCCAGCAATGCCTTGAGCCCCCAGAACGCCAGCGCCAGGCCTAACGAGGCCCCGAGCAGGGACTGGACGGTGCCCGCGGTCATGAACTGGCGGAGGATGCGCGTTCGGCTGGCCCCCAGCGCCGTCCGCACCGCAAACTCCTTGTGCCGGGACTCGGCGCGGGCCAGCAGCAGGTTGGCGACGTTGGCGCAGGCAATGAGCAGCACGAGCATGACGGCGCCCTGCAGCACCCACAACGCGCGCTTCACGTTGCCGACCACCTCGTCGCGCAAGGGAACCATCTGCACGCGATGGGTGGTGTCGTTAGGCACGTGCCCCTGCGGCCACCACTCGCGCCACTGCTTCAGGAAGCCCTCCAGCTCGGCGTTCGCCTGGGCGGGCGACGTTGTCGCCGCCAGCCGGCCGACGCCGTACACGTAGTGCGAGCCGCGATTCTGCCGGTTGTCGGGATTGAGGCCCAGCGGAATCCACAACTGTGTCTTGTTGTCGTGGATGTCGAACCCCGGCGGCATGATGCCAAGCACCGTGCGCTGCAGCCCCTGGATCATCGCTGTCTTGCCGACGATGGCCGGATCGCCGGCGAACGCGCGTTGCCACAGGTCATGGGAGAGGAGCACCACGGGGTCCGCGCCGGGGCGATCCTGCTCGGCGGTGAACGTCGTGCCGCGCAGCGGGCGCACGCCAAGGACATCGAACATGCTCGCCGTCACGTAAGCGGTGCTGACGCGCTCGGGACGATCGCCTTCACTCAGGTTCGTGGCGCCCGTCGTGTATGCCCCGACGTGCGCAAATGCCCTCGTGCGCTCCTTGATGTCGAAATATTCGGGAGGTGACAGCCAGAACTTGCTGAAGTTCAGCGTCGGAAACTGGCTCGTGAGGAACATCAGCCGGTCGGAGTCCGGATACGCGAGTGGCTTGCGCACCACGCCGTTGATCACGCTGAAGATGGCGCTGTTGGCACCGATCCCGAGGCCGATCGTCAGCACGGCCAGCGTCGTGAATCCCGGTGAGCGGCGCAGGAGCCGCACTCCGTACTTGAAGTCCTGCCATCCCGAATCGAGGAGCGATCCCTTGCGAACGTCTCGCACCTCGTCCTTGATCTGCTCGACGCCGCCCGCCTCGAGTCGCGCGGTGCGGCGCGCCTCGTCAGGCGACATGCCGTGCCTGATCTTTTCCTCGGTCAGCAGGTCGACGTATGCGCGTACTTCGGCATCGAGGTCGTTCTCGACCGCGTTCCTGGCAAACAGGTTCCTGAAGAAAGACATGGTCAGGTGGATTGGAGCGCAAACGTGATGGCGAGTGAAACCCGCTTCCACTGGCCGATTTCGGAATCGAGCTGGCGGCGGCCAGCGGCGGTCAGCCGGTAATACTTCGCCCGCCGATTGTTCTCGGAGGCTCCCCAGGCGGAGGACAGCCAGCCGGCATCCTGCATCCGGTGCAGTGCCGGGAAGAGCGAGCCTGGCTTCACCTGGAACGTGCCTTTCGTGATCTGTTCGATGCGCCGGGAAACGCCGAGCCCGTGGAGCTCGCCCAGCGTAAGCGCTTTGAGTATGAGGAGATCGAGGGTGCCCTGAAGCAGGTTCGCAGGCTGGGGCGGCACGTCAGTCGGGGTTCGGGTCCTGGACGGTTCGACCTATAGAACGTCAATAGGACACCGGAGTTTCAGGAACGGTTGTAACCGATCCCGTTGCCTCAGTCCTTGACCGCGGTGGTGATGACGCGAATGCGCCGGCGGTGTCGTGCCAGCAGGTAGGTAATGAAGTCCCCGACGATGGGGCTGGGACGACTGGTCCGGCGCGTGACCACGCGAGCGGTGAGAATGTGCGCCTGCGCATCCCACACGACGTTGATCGCGCCACGTTCTTCGCGCGCGCTATGCAGCTTGAGCCATCCCGGATGCCGCCCCGGCGTCTGCATCTTGTCGAGCCGAAGCCCGAATCGCTCGAGCCGCGGATCGATGCCGATCGCCTCGCGAAGACTGCCACCGTGCGTGCAAATGGCCGAGATGATGATCTGCATGAGCAGTACGCTGAGGTCGCCGGTCAGAAAAGGGAAGCGCAAAACGCACGCCTCATCGGAAATCCCTGAACGGCGGGACAGGGTC
>CAMPKM010000306.1 GCA_946887155.1 uncultured Gemmatimonadota bacterium | reverse complement strand
AGGCGCAGCGCGAGCAGCGCAGCCCAGGTCACCGCTACGAGCAGCGCGAAGCGGATCATGATGTGTTGCGACAGGATCCGGGCGTTACGCTGAAGCTCGTGGAATTCGACGTCGAGTCCGGCGAACAGGAACAGGGAGACGATGCCCAGCGTGGACATCAGCGTCACCGCCGCGTCCCCGACAAAGAGGTTGAACGTGATGCCCGAGATGGCGCCCAGCACGACGCACGTGATCGCCGACGGCAGGCGATATCGCTGAAGAGCGCGCGGCAGTACGAACAACACGAACAACAGGAGCACATACTGCAGCTCCTTGGAGATGCCTTCCGCGGTCGGTGCCAGTTGTTCCACGGTCGATGGGTGGCAGGTGGACAGGCAGCGACGCGAGCGCCGGCACGGTTACCGAACGAATGTCGCCTGTGCGACACGCCCGGTACAACCGCCACCGCTTAACATTCAGCGCGGGCAGAGATAGTCGCATCGACTCATCCGCCTTTCCTTGGCGCCTCGTAATCAGGTACAGGCAACCGACTTGAGTCCCACGAGCAGCGGTCGCGAGGCCGCCGGGCCGATGAGCATCATCGGGATTTCGGCGTTCTACCATGACAGCGCGGCCTGCCTGCTCCGCGATGGTAAGATCGTCGCCGCCGCATCCGAGGAGCGGTTCACGCGACGCAAGGGCGACTCAGCGTTTCCGTCGAGGGCCGTCGAGTACTGCCTGCAAGAGGCGGGGTTGACACTCGACCATGTGGACTGCGTCGCCTTCTACGACAAGCCACTGCTCAAGTTCGAGCGTATCCTCGAGACGTACCTGTCGGTCGCGCCGCGAGGGTTCCGCTCGTTCGTCATGGCCGGTCCGCTCTGGATCAAGGAAAAGCTGTTCATCGAGCGGGAAATTCGCGATGCCCTTGGGTGGAAGGGCACACTGCTCTTTTCGGAACACCACGAGGCCCATGCCGCCAGCGCGTTCTATCCATCGCCGTTCGAGGACGCGGCGATCCTCACCATCGACGGCGTCGGTGAATGGGCGACGGCTTCCATCGGCATCGGCCGAAGCAATGATCTCGAGCTGGTGCGCGAAATGCACTGGCCGGATTCCCTCGGCTTGCTCTACTCGGCGTTCACCTATCACACCGGTTTCCGGGTAAACTCCGGCGAATACAAGGTGATGGGACTCGCCCCGTATGGTGAGCCGCGTTATGTGCAGGCAATCCTCGATCGGTTGATCGACCTGAAGGAAGACGGGTCCTTTACCATGGACCAGAGTTACTTCAATTACCTGTCCGGGCTCACGATGACCAATGATCGGTTCAGTGAGCTGTTCGGTGGGCCGCCTCGTGCGCCGGAGTCGCTCCTTACGCAGCGCGAAATGGATCTCGCCAGGTCGGTGCAGGATGTGTGCGAGGAAGTGATGCTGCGCATGGCACGGTCTGCCTATCGAGAATCCGGGCTACCCCGACTTTGCCTGGCGGGCGGCGTGGCGCTGAACTGTGTGGGCAACGGTCGTATTCTCCGCGAAGGGCCGTTCGAGGATATCTGGATCCAACCAGCGTCCGGTGATGCCGGAGGAAGCCTGGGTGCGGCACAATTGGCGTGGCACCGCCATTTTTCCGCGAAGCGCACGGTCACACCGGGGCGCGATGGCATGCACGGCGCGTACCTGGGTCCGCGGTTCCATGACACCGAAATCGAGGCGGTCCTCGAGCAATTCGGTGCTCCGTTCGAGAAACTGGAACCGGACGCCGTGGCCCCGCGCATGGCTGCGGTCCTGGCCGAGGGTCATGTGGTCGGATGGTTCAACGGCCGCATGGAGTTTGGTCCGCGCGCCCTTGGCGCTCGAAGCATCCTTGGCGATCCGCGGAATCCGGAGATGCAGGCGCAGATGAACCTCAAGATCAAGTTCCGGGAAGGCTTTCGCCCGTTCGCGCCAAGTGTCTTGCGAGAGCGAGTGCACGAGTACTTCGAACTGGATCGCGACTCGCCGTACATGCTCCTGGTCGCGCCGGTTCGTGAGGAACGTCGCATTCCCCTGTCCGACGCGACCAGGCACCTGTGGGGAATCGACAAGCTCAACGTGCCGAGGTCCGACATTCCGGCGGTAACACATATCGATTACTCGGCGCGGATACAGACGGTAGATGAGGAAACGAATCCCGAGTACCACGCACTGTTGTCCGCTTTCGAGCGCCTGACGGGGTGCGCCGTGCTCGTCAATACTTCGTTCAACGTCCGTGGTGAACCAATCGTCTGCAGCCCGGAAGATGCATACCGCTGTTTCATGCGCACCGGAATTGATTATCTCGTACTGGGGCGCTACGTGCTGCGTAAAACGGACCAACCGGAATGGAAGGAGGCGGGCGAGTGGAAAAACCGGCTCACGGCCGACTGACCGAAACCGAAGGGCGGAAGTTCGGCCTCTCGGTGGGGATGGCGTTCATCCTGTTGTCCGCGATCCTCATCTGGCGCGGCCACGACCTTCTTGCCCGGGTTCTCGTCGGCACAGGCGTGGGCCTGGTACTTGCGGGCCTTTTCGTTCCGGCTCGCCTCGGTCCCGTGTATCGGAGCTGGATGGGGCTTGCGCTGCTGATGTCCAGGGTGACTACACCGGTTTTCATGGGGATTACGTTCTTTCTCGTGATCACTCCGATCGGCATCGTCATGAGGATGCTCGGGCGCGACCCGATGGTGCGACGGCCGGTTGATGGCAGCTATTGGGTGACACGCGGCACCGGTCCCGGTCGTCGCAGCAATCTCGAACGACAGTTCTGACACGAACGGGGAGTGGACATGATCGGCGAATTGTGGGCATTCCTGCGGGAGCGGAAGAAGTGGTGGCTGTTGCCGATCATCGTGGTGATGTTCCTCGTCGGCACACTGCTGATCTTCGCCCAGGGCTCGGCGCTGGCCCCATTCATCTATTCGATCTTCTGACGTGAGCTCCACCAGTCAGGCGGCCGCGTGATCGCCGCACAGAGGCGCTCGTTAGGGTTCCGGCTGGGAGTACCACTGCTGCTTCTGGTGGTCTCGACGACGATCGCACTGGGGCTGTCGGAAGTGGCGCTCCGCATCCTCAAGCCGCAGGTCTTTCCAACGATTCCGGCCGGCCTGTTCACGGACGGGGATGACGGGTTTCGTGTGCTGACGCCCGGATTTACCGGGACGATTTCACGGGCGGAATTCCGCGCTCCCGTCCAGATCAGTGATTTCGGCGTGCGTGGGCCCGGACCACGCCCGAGAAAGCCAAACACGTTCCGAATGCTGATGATGGGGGACTCGCAGACCTTCGGATTCGGGGTCCTCGACGATGAAACGTATTCCGTGCGGCTCCAGGAGATCCTCGCCGGGATGTACCGGCATGCGGACGTCCAGGTCGTGAATGCCGGCGTGCCGGGATACGGCACCGTCGACGAGATTTTCTGGCTGCGCAAGCGTGGAAAGGAGGTCGACCCGGACGTCATCGTGGTTCAGTTCCTCTCCGTCAACGACTTCAAGATCAATCGGTATTCACCGCATGCTCGAGCACTGCTGCAGGAAGCCGGACCGGATGTGGCGCCCGATTCCGTCACCGAGGAGAATCAGGAAGAGCTGAGCATCACCGTGGCGGCCAGGGTGGTCAACGCCATCCATGCCCTGAAGCGGAAGTCGCACGTGCTGACGCTCATCTCGGAATCGCTCTCGTACGCTGGAATGCGAGCGGGCCTCCTTGGTGGCGTGGCGGCGATGTGGGGTGAGGACTTCTCTCCTGCCGATGCAGAGCGCACCTCACGATTGATCGTCCTCCTTGCCCGCGAAGCCCAGGCGATGGGGGTTCCGATCGTACTTCTCTACACGACGGGCAAGGCACAGGTCATTGCCGGAGATGGTTCACCTCTCCCATCGGCTCTCGTCATGGACAACGCCGCGAAGCAAGCGGGTGTGCCGTGGATCGACATGACGGCGGAACTGCGCGCCCGGCCCGACCGCCAGGAGCTGTACTTCGTTCGTGACGGGCATTGGACGGCAGCGGGACATCGCGCCGTGGCCGACGTGCTGTCAAAGCGCCTGCCGGCGCTCGGCTTTGTCCCTCGATCTGCAACGCGCGACAGCACTTCGGCGGCGAGCCGGACACATCCGTAAGAACACCGCCTCACGTCGCGGCGAGAAATGCAATGCGTCCGGAAAGCCGCATCAGCCGCTCGTCGTGATAAGTTGACTAGTCCGCTACTACAGAGCTGGGATGATGGCAACGCTACTCGACGTAGTGCCTGCGGCCATCGGACTCGTTGTCGGCGTACTGGTGAGCCTTGCGATTCGCCGGGCAGTCGTGACGCGTCTGACGCGCATGGCCGCGCACACCGCGACGCAGGTCGACGACATGCTGGTGGGCACGATCAGGACCGCACTTCCGCTGTGGGGTGCACTGCTCGGGCTGCACGTTGGCGTGCACATGTCGGCGCTGTCCGCCAACGTGCGGGAGGCGAGCGGACAGGTCGTCATCCTCCTGATCGGCATTT
>CAMPKM010000305.1 GCA_946887155.1 uncultured Gemmatimonadota bacterium | reverse complement strand
CCGTCGAACGTGCCGGCCCCACCGATCGAAACGAGCGGTGCGCCGAGGCGCCGCACGTGCGGCAGGTTCAAGAGATCGGCGCCTATCAGCGTGCCCATCGTGCCTCCGATGTAAGCGACTGCAGGGGCTGATTCGGGCGACAGCGCGAGCGCCGTCGCGGCGGCCGTAACCGCGGGCAGCAGTGTTGGTACGGCGATCCCAAGTCCTGGGATGACGCGCGCGAACAGATGCGTCACGATGGCCACCACCGCAACGGCTATCACGGCCGGACCGATGACGTCCTTCGAAGACGTGATCCAGACGCATATGAGCGCCGGGATGATCGCGCCGCCGACGTTCACGGCCACAACGGTCCGCTCGGCGTGACGGGCCTCGGGAATCAGCCAACGGACGCCGAATACGGAGATCGACGGAGCCGTGACGACGGACGCGCCGCGCAACCGCCAGATCGGGATGTTGATGGAGCTACCCAGAAGACTGAGTCCAAGCAACAGGAACATGTATCGAGACGGAATCCCGATGCTCGCATAGGCGTACTCGATCAAATTCAGGTACACGACCAGCCCCAGACCGGCGAGGACGAGCAACGACGCCGCGATCAGCGATATCGCAAGAGGGAAATAGAACGGTATACGGGACCTGGACATGGATGTCGATCACTCAGGGATCCACGCGGAGCTGATCATCGACGCGCCTCACCACGACATCTCCTACACGTCCGACACCCTGCTGCGCGTGGCCTGTACGATGAACCGATGAGGCGCCAGACCCACGTAGTGGAACGGGTAGCACGTGATCAGCGTGAGATCCGCACCCGCCGATGGGGAGAGCACCCAGACAGCGTCGGGATTGACGACCATGAGCTCGCGCACGCGGTACGAGAGCCGGCCGTGTGTCGTTGTGAAGAGGATCTCGTCTCCCATCCGCAGTTCCCCGAGACGCCGGAAGAACGTGTCGCGATGGCCGGCAAGCGCACTGTTGCCGTTTGCCCACGGGAGAGGCGTGTCGGGAAGGTGCCCCACCGCGATGCGCAGCGCGTCCGCGTCGTCGCCTTCGACGACGACCGACGACACGCCGACTCTCGGGATCTCGAGGATCCCGATCACGTCGTCCTCGCGGGGAAGTTGTCCGATTCCGGCCGGGGCCACTTGGCGAAGAGAGGGAACACTTGCGCTCGGCAGCAGCTCGTTTCGAGCGCACGACTGAAAGACGATCGCCTCCATCCAAGTCAGGAGCACCCACGAGAGACACGCGATCCCCGCCAGGAACAGGGCGCGTTCGAGCCATGGCCCCCTGCCGTCACCGCCTGTGCCCGCGATTGCCACTACCGCGCCTCCATGACGTAACCCTGCCGCGTGCGCACCGACACCGATCGGCGATCGGGAGGGCGCACGATGACGCGTATCCGGCGAAACCTCCCATCGCGAATCTCGTTGACGGGCACGTAACCAATCGTGTAGCCGCTGCGGATGTCGCGGGCGATGTGCTCCATGACGTCGGCGATGTCCCCGATGTCGCGCGGCCTGAATGCCTCGCCGCCGCTGGCCTCGGCCAGTTGCTTCAGGCGGCGCGGATTGGCGTCACGCTCGAGGGGATCGTCGAGCGCGATGGCATAAATGACCGTGTTCGAAATCAGTGTCCGTCTGAGCACTTCGTCGAACGTCACCCGGCTCGCGTTGTCGCCTCCGTCGCTGACGATGACGAGCACCTTGCGCAGATGCGCACCCTTCGCGACGTAGTCCAGACCCGCTGCAATCGCGTCGTACAGGGCCGTACGGCCTCGGGCCACTATCGCTGAAGCAAGCGCTGCCCGGAGCGTATCGGGATCACTCGTGAAGGGCGCATGCGCGGGAAGCGCAGCGCGGACGTGCTCGGTGAAGGTGAGCGCGAAGATCTGATCGTCGGGGTGGCTCGTTTCCGCAAAGGCGCCGGCGGCGGCAATGACCCTCTCCCGGACGGCGCGCATGCTGCCGCTGCTGTCCACGATCAGACCGGCATCGACGGGCGTGTCCTGCTCAGCGAAGAACTGAATCTCCTGCCGGCGGCCATCCTCGAGCACGGTGAACGACGCCCGCGTGAGACCCGAGACCGACATGCCTCGCCTGTCCTTCACCACCACATGCAGGACTACGAGGTCCGATCGACTTGTGAACGTTGCCGCTGGCGGATCCTGCGCGAAAAGCCGTGGTCGGTGCTCCGCGGCACTGGGACCTTCTGGGAACAGCGGCGTCGCAATCGTCGCGCTCAACAACCAGATGGCCGCCGCGAGGACACGATGGAAGTCTTTCCGGATCGACATCGGAATTTTTCCCCATCGGGAAGCTGGCGATCACCGGTGTCGCTTGAAGAACTGCACGGCGCGCTCGTGTCTCTTCGCCGCTTCGAGCGTCGGGAATGTCCCCAGGTTCCGGCGCTTTCCGGTACGCCGGTCGGGCTTGCGCGAGTACAGCCGGTACTCGCCTGATCGGAGCTTCCGGATCATCGTGGTCCCTCCTGCCAGCATGCAAGACGCGGGCACAGGGCTTGCCTCTCACTTTCTTGAACGAGCTCGCATTCCGCCGGGAACACAGGATGACGCACTATTTCCGTGCAGCCTCACTCGCGATAACCGTTGGTCTGACTCTGGCCGTTATCCCGGTCGACGCCAGGAAACAGAGAGGGCCACAACCAACGCAGGACGTACACCTCAGGATCCCAAGTCGACCGGCCACCTCGCTCTTCAAGGGTACGAGCAGCGAACGCTGGTCGTCCGACGTGTCGTTCGATCGCCGCAGTCGATCCGTCACGGTCACACTCTCCGTCCAGGACGCCAACGGCTATTTCATTCCCAATTTGCGACGCGACAATTTCGCCGTCTACGAAGACGGGCGCCGGCAGACGAACGTCACCGTGGAGATCGAGCACGCGCCCGTTACTCTCGCGCTGCTCCTCGAAAGCGGCGGCCGATATCAGCAGCTCAATCGCGAAATCGCCACCGAGATCAGGTGGGTCGTGCGGCCTTTGCTCGGATCGCTGGGACGCCGTGACAGGGTCGCAGTGTTCTCGTACGCGGACACACTCACCACCCTGATGGACTTCGACCGGCCGTTGGCCGAGCTGGAGGCCACGTTCAATCGTCTCGACACTCCAGGTTTCTCTGAAGCCAACTTGTACGATGCGTTGATCGCCGTACTGGATCGCATGAAAGGCGTCCAAGGCCGCAAGGCGATTGTACTGGCGTCCAGCGGCATCGATACTTTCAGCCGAGCGTCGTTCGAGGACGTCCTTGCCGCTGCGGACCGGTCCCGCACTCCGGTGTATACCATCGACCTCTCGGGCGCCGTCACACAACTGGCGGACTCGGAGCTGCTGGCACGCCTGAACTGGGCGCGCGCGCGAGAACAGCTCCGCACGCTGGCGCGCAGCTCCGGGGGACGCGCCTACGAGCGCGCATCAGTGGGCGATGCTGTCAGGATCTATGACGATGTCATGGAGCACTTGCGCATCCGCTATGTGATTACCTACCTGCCGGACGGCCCTGCTCGCGAAGGGGCTCGCCATGCCGTTCGCGTCGAGCTGATCGATCGCAACGGCGCCCCATTGCGGATCGTGGATGCGGCCGGCAGACCTGTTGCCGCACGGGTGATCGCGCAGGCCAGTTATGAATCGTAGTCGCCGGGCACAGTGCACACCTGCGCGCCCGTTGCCTGCCTTGTGAACAGGCAGGGTTCACGAGCGGTTGTCGCGGAATGGGACCTCGCCAACGCGGACGCCTGAAATCGGCGTCCACGACGGTGGGTCGCTCGCCGGGAACGAATCCTGCGACGCGACCTCCACTTCATCCATCGTCACGTGCCCGGCGGCGCCCGCACACATGCGATCACCTCTGACTGGCGCACGTGCGGCCAGATCGAATCGAGGCTGGCCTTCACAGTCGCTCACGATCGTCTCACCGCCACCCGGCAAGGATCTTCCTGAGCTCCTCCAGGTGCCGCGTCTCGTCGAGAATGATGTTCTCGAGCTGGACCTTCAGACCGATGTCCCCAGCATGTTCGGCCTCGCGCGCGCGCTGCGTATAGGCCTCCACATCCTCGCGCTCGGCCGCCGCAACCATCTCGATCATCTCGCGCGCGTCGCGAGATGTCTCCACCGGCGGCACCAGGGTGGTCGGCTCGCCGCTCAGCGCGGCAATCTTGTCCGCGAGGAAGTGCGCATGTCGCAGTTCGTCGGCAATTTCTCCACGAAACAGCTCGGCGATCTGGGGTCGATGCGGCCCTTCGACACTCGCAGCAAACTGCGTGTAGCGGACGATGGCCTGGAACTCCCTGCGCAGATCCTCGTTCAGGCCGTTTACGAGCGCCGCCGGGGCGGCGGTCTTCGTTGCGGTCGCTGTGTCCATTCGTACACCTCCCGTGATCGAACGTGGAAGATGCACGGGGTGTACCGGCGCTCGAGCCATCGGCACGGACCGGATCGCGATATTTTCCCATTCACCGTACGCAGAATCTCCCACAGTCATGGC
>CAMPKM010000304.1 GCA_946887155.1 uncultured Gemmatimonadota bacterium | reverse complement strand
CAGTCCGGCAACCAGGGCTGGACGCTGGCGGCCATCAACGGCATGAGTTTTCCCGTCAGCCATCTCCGCAACCGCCTCACGACCACACCTGCCGCACCGCTCGCTGGCGCTGCGAACGTGGGAGACCGGCGGAGACCGGCGAGTTCGCGGGACAACACCTGAGCTAACGCAGGGACCCGTCCGTGCCCGTGTGAGTGATTAACGGATCCGGTCGAATACGTGAACAAACGGAAAAACGTTGGGAGAATGCCTGACGAGGATCTGTCGGTGCGTCAGCAGATGAACGGTGGTCTGGTGCGCGGCGGCGCAGGAAACCGGACGCAACTTGTGGAGTACAACGCGACCGTCGCGCTCGGCTCGTTTCGGACATTGCATACAAGACCTGCGGAGGACTTCGGCATGAAGACGGGATTCGTGCGATCCTGGCTGGTTCTCGCTTCGCCGTGGCTGGCCGCGTGCGCATCCTCGCCGCGCTCTTATGGTGAACCGGAAGCGGCCAGTCAGTCACCGGACCAGGCCTGGGTTGCAACCGCCTGCCAGCCAGTGGCCGTGGATACGACCGGGTGGCGCCGCCTGCGAACTGGCGACCTGACCCTGCAGGTTCCCCAGCAGTACACCCCGCTCGCACCGCGCCCGTCGAACTACGGCATCAATAGCGGAGGGTACGACCTGGCCGTCAGGGGATCTGGCGGAAGTCTTTTACTGCAGCTGCATCGAAACGCACGCTACACGTTCGACGGTTTCAATCGAGCACGGCGGGGTCAGAACTGGTGTAACGGCAGTCTCGGAGGACACCAGGCGGAAATTCTCGCCTGGTTCGAGCCGTTCGCGGGAAACCGTCGCGACACATTCGCCGGCGAGTTGATCATCGGTGCGACCTACAATTTTGTCGCGCGCTTTCCGGCAACGTGGGGTGGCCAGGACGAAGGGAAATGGGTCTTCGTGCGTGTGGGAGCGAGCCGACTCCAGGATGCGCAGGCGCTGCGTGATGCGTTGCATACACTCTCCGCGGTGAAGCCGTGACGCGCTCACGGTCTGCCACGAAAATTCAACGCGCTGATGCCTCATACGGGCACATCGCCGGGAGCCTAACCATGATCCGTCATGCTTCAACCATACTGCCGGCGCACCCGCGGGCAGGTTGTCGATTCGTGGCGTGGCTTCTCGCCGTGTGTACGATTGGCGGTTGCAGCAGGAGCCAAGGGATCTCTGCGGCGGATGTGGCATCGACCGAGGAGGCGTGGGTTGCATCGGCGTGCACGCTGGCCGCTCCCGATTTCAGCTTGTGGCGCCGCCGGCAGGTGAGCGGGGTGACCATCGCGATTCCACCCGGCTATACCCCGGAGCAGGGCCCGAAAACAAACATCGGCATCCGCGGACCGGCTCGACGATCGGGGATGAGCTTCGCGATCTACATGCCGCACGAGACGCGGAGGATGTACGACTCCTATTTCTTCCAGACGAAGAAGGAGCATCATGCCTGCAGCACGAGCCTGAGCGGGTACCCCGCGGATGTCATCGCCTGGTATGATCGCGGCCAATACGGGCTGTTCGCGCGCTGGGATGCGAATGAGTGGGGAGGCGAAGACGCGGGCAAGTTTCTGGTTGCAACGATCGTCAGTCCCCGGGTCGAGGAAGCGAGGGAACTCCGCACCATCCTCCACACGATGCGCCCGGTGAGACGCCCGCTGCACTGAAAAAACCGCGAGCCTCCGGAATTGAATCCGGAGGCTCAGGGTAAACGCAGGGTGATCAGTCAGCCAGCGAGCGCTTCCGCCTCGGCCTCAGCCTCGGCCGGCGACGCGACATCCCACTCGTTGCCGCACTTGAGGCAGCGACGATAATCCCCGCGCGTCTTGTTCTTCTTCATCTCCGCGCCCAGGTACCCACACTCGGGACAGATCTCTGCCACTGGCCGGTCCCAGCAAACGAAGTCGCAGTTCGGGTAGTTCGAGCAACCATAGAACGCCTTCCCGCGCTTCTTCGAGCGGCGCTGCGCGATCTCACCGCCGTCCTTGGGACACATCACGCCGGTCGGCATCGACCGCGTGCCGCGACACTTCGGGAACCGCGAGCAGCCGAGGAAGTCGCCGGCACGACCGTGGCGCACGACCATGAACGCGCCGCACTCGTGGCACTTGTGCTCCGTCAACTGCGGCGGCTTGCGCTCGCCCTTGATGGGCCGCGTGTACTTGCAGTTCTTCGGGTGATTCTCGCACGCGACGAACGGCCCGAAGAATCCACCCTTCGGCACCAGCTTGCCGCCGCAGTTCGGGCACTTCTCCTTCTCCAGCGCCGAGAGGTCGTGCGCTTCGGCGATGAGCGACTCGACGCGCACGTCGTTCAGCGCCGACTCGAATGGCTTCCAGAAATCCTTGAGGACCCGCTGCCAGCCAAGCTTGCCGTCTTCGATGCGGTCGAGCTCCCCCTCCATTTCAGACGTGAAGCCGACGTTGAACACGTCAGGGAACTGCTTGACCATGACGCGCTCGACGCTTTCACCGAGTTCGGTCGGGAAGAAGCGGCGTTGCTCGAGGTTGACGTAGTGCCGGTCCTGCAGGGTGGAAATGATCTGGGCATACGTAGAGGGACGGCCGATACCCAGCTTTTCCAGCTCCTTCACCAGGCTGGCCTCGGAGAACCGTGGCGGTGGCTCGGTGAAGTGCTGCGCCGGGATGACCTCGGTCATCGCCACACGCTCTCCCTTTTCCGAAACCGGCAACGCCTGTTCGTCCTCGAGCGCCTTCCCCTCACCTTCCTCACGAGACTCTCGATAGAGCGCGAGGAAGCCCGGGAACTTCACGATGCTGCCGGTGGCGCGGAACAGGTAGCGATGAATGGATGTTTCGCCGTCCTGGTCGCCGCCTAACAGGAAGTCGAGCGTGGTCGTGTCGAACACCGCCGGTGCCATCTGCGACGCCATGAAGCGCTGCCAGATGAGCTGGTAGAGCTTGAACTGTTCGTCCTTGAGAAAGCGCTTGACCTCCTCAGGCTTGCGCGCTGGATCGCTGGGCCGGATGGCCTCGTGCGCATCCTGGGTGTTGGCTGCCTGCTGTTTGGTGTTGCCATACAGCTGCACGCCATTCGCCAGGTATTCCTTGCCATACTCGCGGCTCACGATGTCGCGCGCGGCCACTGCCGCGCTTTCCGCGACGCGCGTGCTGTCGGTACGCATGTACGTGATGAGGCCGGACGCGCCCTCGTCGCCGAGGTCGGCGCCTTCGTACAGCGACTGCGCGATGCGCATGATGCGCTTCGAGCCGTAGCCGAGCTTCTTGGCTGCTTCCTGCTGCAGGGTGCTGGTGGTGAACGGCGCCGCCGGATTCTTCCGGCGCTCCCGCCGTTTGACTTCGGTGAGCGGGAACGCGAACGACGCCCGAAGGCCGGCCGCCTTCGCCGTCGCGCGAGCGAGCCGCTCCACGTCGGATACGATGGCGCGAGCCTGTGTCTCGTCGTGGATCTCGACCTTCTTGTCATCCACCGCGTGCAGGCGGGCCGTGAACTTCTGACCGTCTTTCTCCATCGCGGCGGCGATGGACCAGTACTCCTGCGGCTTGAAGGCGCGGATTTCCCGCTCCCGCTCGACCAGGAGCCGCAGCGCAACCGTTTGAACGCGGCCGGCCGACAACCCTTTCTTGACGGTCTTCCAGAGAATGGGACTCGCCTTGTAACCCACGAGCCGGTCGAGGACGCGGCGCGCCTGCTGGGCGTCAACGAGCCTCGAATCGATGTCCCGCGGGTGCTCCATGGCCTCGCGAACGGCGTCCTTCGTGTATTCATGGAACAGGACGCGCCGGACCTTCGGTCCCGCCTTGCGCTTGATCTGCTCGGCGACGTGCCAGCCGATCGCCTCGCCTTCGCGATCAGGGTCAGTCGCGATGTAGATCTCATCCGCGTTATGCGCCGCGTCCTTGATTTCCTGGAGCGTCTTTTCCTTGCCGGCGATCGTGACGTATTCGGGCTCGAACCCCTTGTCGACGTCGATGCCGAGTTTCTTTTCCGGCAGGTCGCGGACGTGACCGACCGTCGCCTTGACGCGGTAACCGCGGCCTAGGTACTTGGTCAGCGTCTTTGCCTTTCGCGGCGACTCGACGATGACGAGCGTGCCGCCTCCCCCGGTGCCGTTGCCGTTTTCTTCCGGTTCCGGCTCGGCCACGCGCCGCCGCGACGCGGATTTCGTCGCCGCCTTGGCCCGCGTGCTCTTCTTTTTCGCTGAAGACGACGCGCGCGCGGAAGCTCCCCGCCCGGCAATCCGCCGGACCGTTGGCTTGGTCGCGTTGTCAGTGGACTTCTTCTTGGCTGCCATCTATGTGAATCGTGAGATCGTGAGATCGTGAAATCGTGTGTCGAACTACTCGTTCTCTGCTTTTTCAGTGCACGTTCACCTGATCGAGGCCGGAACCCGATTCATCGTACCCCCCCCCGTCCATCAACGCGCGCAGGTCTTCGAGGGCGATTCGCCCTTCGAAGTGCACCAGCGCCCGCTCGATCACCTGCTCCAATT
>CAMPKM010000303.1 GCA_946887155.1 uncultured Gemmatimonadota bacterium | reverse complement strand
GTCGGACTGCGAGAGGCCGAGCAGCGAATCGGCCGCGTACAGGTCGAGCGTTGGATTGGCGAGTGTGCCCGTGATTCGAACTCCGACCCGGACGTCGTTGCGGCCGCCGTACGTGGAGTTGATGGACCGCGACGTGTAGATGGCGCGGATGTCCATTGCCGGGTTGAAGCCTTCGCTGCCATCGAATCGCAGCAACCCGGACTGCACCTGGAACGTGCGCTGCAGGGGGCTGACGTTCAGGCGATAGGTGCCGCGTTCGGTCTGCAGGTCGCCAGTCAGCGCCAGCTTGTCTTCGCTGAATCGATCGGACCGCGTCACCGTCAGGTTGACGCTGCCGGTCAGCTTGATGTCCGCATCCTGCGATCGCAGCCAGACGTCCGGACCCATCTGCACCGTCACGTCCTCGGCGGAAAGGCCGCGAATGAAGCGGGCGCCTGGTGACGGCAACAAGCCAAGCCGGCCGATCAGCGTGCTGTCGATGCCTAACTCCTTCCAGTCCTCGATGCTGAAGAGTTCCTTGTCGGTCGTTCCCGGCAGCGCGATGTCGCCCCGGTCCACCAGCACCACGCCCGTTGCGCTCGAGGCCAGGTCGGTTCCCCGCCACGTGACATTGGCGCTGACGTCGAGATCGGCGAAACCCCGGTTCCCGATCAGGTGAAACTCCTGCGCGATCAGGTGCAGGTCGAAACCGACGCTGTCCCGGTTGAATGGCTGCGTTACTGAACCGCTGGCAATGAAGCGGTTGGACAGCTCGTCCCCCGATACCATGCTCAGCGTATCGATCACCACCGTATCGTTCCGCGCGACAAGGCCGGTGTTGATCTCGCGAAGCGTGATGCCAAGGTCGGGCAGCGCCACCAATCCCCGCGTGACCGACAGCTCCCCGTTGAGCTTCGCCTGGCCGACCGGTCCGGCGAGGTCCATGTCCACCTTGAAGGTTCCGCCCGCCTGACGAACCCTCGTCGTGAAGGACTGCAGGATATCGAGCCCGACTTCGGGTGAGACCACCTGCACCCGCATGGTGTCGTCCAGGACGCGACGGTCCAGCGGCAGTAACGCCAGGTCGATCGGATAGTTCGCGTTCACGCTGAGCACCGTGGTGTCTTCCTGCACCACCTTGGCTTCGGCCAGCAGTCGCTTGTTCTCGTACGAGCTGGTCATCGAGACCTGCGCGACCTTGACGTCGCCTGCCGTGACACTGTTGAGCGTGGCCGCGGCGGTGAGCTTCGGCAATGCACGCGTGCCCGTCATGTCGATCGACCCCGACAAGTCGCCCCCTAACGGGATCCGGGTCTGTGCGATCGTCGAGAAGTCGCTCAACGGAATCGACTGCAGGACGAGCTTGGCCGCTATCGGCAGGCTGTCCGGCACGTTCGCGGCGAGAATCATCCGCTGGTTGTCCTCGGCCGCCAGCACCACCGTATCGACGACCACGACGGTTGGTTCGACCCGCACCGCTGCCGGTCGTTGCAGCGTGTAGCGCTTGTTTTCGAGCATCAGCGACAGCGAGTCGATCCGAACGATCGCCGTATCGCCCTCGAAGGTGAGTCCGCCCACCGAAGAAACGACGGGGCCGTTCAATTCCGTCGCCAGAACGTTGTACGAGCCAAGCCGGCCGTCGCCAAAACTCAGGTCGCCGTCGATGGCCGTAAACCTGACCCCGGAGAGGCTTACCGTGTCCGAGTGGAGGTTCAACGTCCCACCCATGCTGCCGGACACGTTGGTGAGCGCCGGGATCAGGCGAACGTGCTGCGCGCGGATGCCGGGGTATACGATGTCGGTCGCGTTGATCACGCCACCCACATCGAGCGTGTCCACCGAGCCGCTCAGCGTCACTGTACCGGCTATGACGCCGTTGACGGAATCGCTTCCGGCAATGGTGAGGTACGGGCGCAAACCGCCCAGTGAGTCGATCGAAAAGTTGATGGCCAGGGAGTCGCGAATGTTTCCGCCCAATCCGATCCCGCCCGTCGCGATGGCGCGACCCGCCTCCGTATCGACCGTATCCGATCCGAAGATGGTCATTCGGCCGTCCGCAAACCGGAGCTGCATCAATCCGCCGTCGTGGATGAGGAGCGAATCGATGCGCGAGCGGCCTAACGCGATCTCTGTCGAACCCGCCATGTTGAACAGCGAATCGAACCGTACTGCCAGCGCGGCAGTACCGTTCAACGAAGTGACTGGTGTGACCGCCGTATCGAGCAGCGTTCGGAGGTCGAGATTCTCGAACGCGACCGTGCCGTCGAGCGCGTATCCGTTGACCGAATCGCCATCAACGCGCCCGTCGTAGCCGATCATCCCCGCCGGTCCGCGGAGCTCGGTCGCGACCGTGAGGTCATCGGTCGTGCCGGAGATGCGCAGCGGACCGGTGTATTCACCCTTCAGTGGAATGCGCGAATCGGTGTACGCGCGAGCGAACGAGGTGAACGACAATGGTTGAGCCGTGAGAGCCACGTCGTACGTGGTCGTCGTTTCACCAAATGTCACCCGTCCGCCACCCACCATGCGCGTAGCGGGACCGGTTCCGTCAGTGTGCGTCAGGTCCGTATCGGAAAAGCGAACGTCCAGCCATGACGAATCGAGGACCGTGTGTCCCGCGATCTGGCCGTTGAGTCTCGGGAACTGCGGCATCAGGAACTGCAGCGTGCGGAGGTCGAGCTGGTCGAGGTCGACGTTCATGCCACTGAACACGACCTGCGACGGCTCCTGGATGTCCATCATGCCGCGGAGCTGGCCGATCGTTACTGCGCCGGGCACGTTGGCATCGCGAAAGACCAGGTCGGACGTGTCGACCACGAACGCGTTCAACGGCCCGCCGCTGGCGATGATCGATCCGCTGATCGTTCCTCGCCAGGGATAGGGCAGCGGTTCACCGGCCAGTTGCTCGATGAGCCTGAAGTCGAGTGGCTGTGCCGTGAGGTCAACGTCCTTCAGGACGGTCAGTGGTGCGCCGATCCCGAACGTCATGTCGCCGCGCAGACGCGAGTCGGTCGTGCGGACGTCCATGTCGGTGAGGATGTAATCGATGATCCTCGGATCCCTCTGGCTCAGGATCCTGAGGTTCATCTTGCCGCCCCCGGTGGCGGGGAGCGTCGGGTACACCCAGGCAACGTCTTCCAGCGACACCGTGTCAGCCCGGATGGTCAGGTCGAAGCGGGTCGGGTTTCCCCCTCCCCACCAGACCTTGCCGACCATGTTGCCTGACGATCCCGGTAACGCGAACTGCGGGACTTCCGCCCAGATCGAATCGCCCAGGATGCGCACAAAGCCGCGCGCGTTCCGGAACTTGAACGGCGGGTCACTTTCGTCGATGGACAGGTCCCGGATGGCGAACTTCCGTCCACCCTGCTGCCGATCATCGAGCCGTGCCGAGTCGAGCTCGAGGTGGCCATTCGTCCAGCTCTTTGTTTCGTAGATGACACCGGGACCACGCCAGAACACCTTGTCGGTCCGCTGCAGGTTGAACGTCGTTATGCTGTCGCGCACGGACCGGGGCAGCGCACTGTCAGGAGACCAGCGCGTGGTCAGGGTGACCGCCGCCGAATCGACCGTCACGTTTTCGAGCTTGATGAACTGGCCGAAGGCCAGCCGGGGCGCCTCCTGCGGCTTTCCCGGCGGTCCGGAGGGAAAGATCCGCCGGAAGTTGAACATCCCGACCGAGTCCTCGAACAGGTTTCCGACCAGGCGACCGAAGCTGACGTTCTTCAGCAGGATGCGCCGGTCCATCAAGTCGCGAGGGTCGTACTGCATGGACACGTTCGCCGCCGCCACGAACAGGGAATCGTTCTTGTCGCGGATCTCGAGCGTGTCGATGGTCATGCCGGTGAAGATCGAACCCGACACGCGGCCGACGTACAGCGTCCCCTGCACCGAGCGATTGAACAGGCCGACGCCAAACTGCACCAGTTTCGCCGTGCCCCACTCCGACTGGGTGAGTGTGGCGACGCCGCCGACCACGATGAGCAGGACGCTCACCACGATGATGCCGAAGGCGAGGAAGATCCGGCGGCGGCGCGTCATCAGAACGGCTGACCGATCGAGAACTGGACCGTCAGCCGGTTCCAGAACGTCTTGCCAAAACGTGGGGCGTAGGTCGCGGGACAGTCTCCTTCATCGATCTGCCTTGGCGGCTCGCCGTCTTTCACGAGCACTCGCAACGTGTTGCCCGGGCTTACGCAGATCAGGTTTCCGGCACGATCCGTAATGTATGCCGGTCCCTCGGGTCGCTTGTACGGATTGTAGCCGACATCGACGCGCACCGGACCGACCGGCGTGAAGACCCGCAGGCCGATGCCCGGCGTGACCTTGATCTCGGCGAAGTTCACGCCGGTGCCGGCGCGCCCACGGTTCCAGACCTGGCCGGCGTCGACGAACAACGCGTACTGGACGAGTTCAGGGTACGCCGGCGCGCGCATCCGGAGCTCCAGGTTCGCGACGATGACGTTGTCGCCACCCGTTGGCACCGTCCGATCGCCAACGAGCTCCGGGTCGGCGCGCCAGAACTGGAG
>CAMPKM010000302.1 GCA_946887155.1 uncultured Gemmatimonadota bacterium | reverse complement strand
GTCCGGATCTGGTAGCGTTTGCCGAGGCCCTCGAGCTCGATCGCGTTCACGTCGATTTCCTCAGACGATGTCCGCGAAGGTGCGTTCCATGCGCCGGAAATACAGCGCGCCGCCGGCCAGGATCGCGAGGGACGTCAGCGCCGAGACCAGGATCATCGGGCCGGGCGCCGTGTCGGCGCCCAGCAGCGCCCACCGGAAACCTTCGACGACGCCCACCATCGGATTAATGGCATAGACCGTTCGCCATGGAGCGTCAAGCATGCTGCTGGGATACGCGATCGGTGTGGCGAACAACCAGGCCTGAACGAGAAAGGGGAGCGTGTAGCGCACGTCGCGGTACTGCACGTTGAGCGCGGACAACCAGAGTCCCACGCCGAGCGCGGTGACGAGTGTGAGCAGCAGGAGTGGAATGACCGCGAGGACGGCGATGCCGGGGAAGATCCCGTAATAGGCCATGAGCCCCAGCAACACGACGAACGCGATCCCGAAATCCACCAGTCCGCCGAGCACGGGAGCGAGAGGGATCGCGAGCCGGGGGAAGTACACCTTCTTCAGCAGTTCCTGGCTTCCCACCAGGCTGTTGGCCGACATCGTCAGGCCGGTGGCGAACAGCGTCCACGGTACCAGGGCGGTGTAACTGAACACCGGGTAGGGAAGGTTGTCGGACGGCACGCGTGCCAGCCGCCCGAAGAACAGGCTGAAGATCAGCATGGTGAAGAGCGGCTGGATGATCGCCAACGACGCGCCTAACAAGGTATGCTTGTAGCGGACCTTGATGTCGCGCCAGATCAGGAAGTACACCAGCTCGCGGTACGCCCACAGCTCGCTCAGGTCCAGTGCCCGCCACCCGGTCGTTGGACGGAGGATCGTAAACGGGACGGCGCGCCCGGCCCCCGGTACGCGGGACGACTCCTCGAGTCCGGGTTCCGTTGATTCCATGCGTTCCGTGCCGTTCATCTACACCTTGATCGCGGTGACCGAGAGCTTGTACGCGTAGCGCAACGCGAGCTTCTCGGGCAGCAGGTTGTAGAGCGGCGCGAAGCCATACGTGTAGAGCGCGGCCTTCAGGCCCGACTTCCGCACGGGAATGGCACGGTGATGCTCGTGCACCGCCTCGACGATCCGGAAGCCCTGAAAGAAGTCGAGAACATCCTCGTCCCGATAGAACTCGTTCACCGGCGGATCCTTTTCGTTGGCTTCGATGGGCTCGCGGCCCAGCCGGTGCAACGTCCACATCCAGGAAGGCCTGCGGTAGAAATGCGAGATGATCGCGCGGCCGCCGGTCTTCAGCACGCGGCGCGCCTCGGCGATGGCGCGCCGGGTGTCGCCCGTGGCATGCAGCACGCCATTCGACCAGACGGCGTCGAACGTCTCGTCGGGAAAGGAGAGCGCCAGCGCGTTTTCAGTGTGGACCGATTCGGCGCTGACTTTCTCCAGCTCGAAGTGGCGCTTCGCGATCTGCACCGCGTTAGGCGTCAGGTCCGTGGCGGTCACACGCACGCCGCGCTTGAGGAATTCGAGGCTGTCATAGCCCATCCCGCACCCGATCTCCAGCAGGTGCTTGCCGCGGAGCAGCGCCGCTTCGCGCTCGATCCGGTCCATGATCCACGGAAACTTGTACGGGTTCATCCACGGCCGGATGTGGGCAAAGAACTCCGGCGTCCCGGGCTTCAGCGAGGCATCCTTGACGTACTGCAGGCCCAGGGTGTTCGTATCCCAGTATTCGCGGATCGAATCGACGTCAGGCGGTTTGGCGGTCATGGTGCAGTGGAAACGGAGGAGACAGGAACGGCAGCCCGCAGCGTCCGCGCCAGCGCGTCCGCCTGTTCATCAGCCGCCACGTTGCCAAGGTAACGGCGATGCCAGGCATCGAGGCTCATCAACTGCCAGAGCCGGACGTGATGATCGGCTCGGCCTGACGCATGTTCGTCGACCAGCGTGCGCACCGCCTGGGCCCGGATCCACCCCGCGGCAATGAGGGGTCCTTTCGTTATCCAGTCGTTCACGGTACGCAGCGTTGGGGCATCGAGCCACTCCGACACGGGGAACATGAATCCCTGCTTGGCCCGCGTCACCAGCGAAGGTGGCATCCAGGCAGCGGCCGCCCGACGGAGCGCCACCTTGGTTCGCCCCCGGTGGGCACGCAGTCGTGACGGCATGGAAAAACAGAGTCCGGCCAGACGGATGTCGAGGAGAGGGGAACGCACTTCGAGACTTCGGGCCATCGAAAGCCGGTCGGCGAGCATCAGGGTGTGTTCGGGTAGTCGGGTCACCAGGTCAGCAAAAAGCATGCGGTCGAGCGCGGACGTTCCCGGCGCATTGTCGAACGGCCTGGCTATGGCTTCCAGCGCATCCGCCCCCCTGAGGCTGCTCCGGAGCGACTCGCCGTACAGCTCCTGCTTGCGTTCCGGCGTGAACCGGAAATGACTGGACATCCTGGCGTACAGCCGCCCACCGCGTGCCGACGACACGTCATCGAGCCATCGGGCGCGCTGCGCGAATGTCTTGTAGCCGTCCGCACCCTTGAGCAGACCCACCGCCGGCCTGACGACATCTTCGCGAAACCAGCGGGGAAGGGACGCATACCGGTCGACGATCGCAAACGACGCATAACGATCGAACCCGCCGAACAGTTCGTCGCCGCCGTCGCCACCCAGCGCCACCCGCACATGCTCCGAGGCCAGTTGCGCGGCGGCCTCGAAGCAGGCCGCAATCGGGTCCGAGGGCTCGTCCAGCGTGTTCACGAGGATCGGGAGGCGTGCCAGCAGCCGCGATGACACGCCACGCTCGTGATGATCGGTCCGGCAGTACTCCGCCATGATGCGCGCCATCGGCCGCTCGTCGAACGCTGGCGAATCGGAACCGATGCAGAACGTCGGGATCCGCTCCTGACCCTGTTTGCTGAGCAGCGCCACGACAACGCTCGAATCCAGTCCGCCGGAAAGAAAAGCCCCCACGGGGACGTCGCTCACGGAATGCGCTTGCACCGCATCCGCGAGGGCTGCCCGCAGGGCGTCATCCCAATCGCTGTCGGTTCTCGACGTGTCGGGGCTGAACTCCGGTGTCCAGTACTGGCCAGTGCGCACGCCGCCGGCAGGCGCCCATTCCAGCCAATGCCCGGGCGCAAGCTTTCGGATACCCCGGAACATGGTCAGCGGGGGCGGCACCATCCGGAGCGACAGGTAGTAGTCGATCGCCGCGGGTTCGGGCTCGATCGAGACGTCCGGATGCGCGAGCAGTGCCTTGATCTCCGACCCGAAAATGAATCTTCCGCCCTGTTCGGCGTAGTAGAACGGTTTCTGCCCGAAATGATCGCGCGCGCAGAACAACACCTGGCGGCGTCGATCCCAGATCGCGAACGCGAACATGCCGCGCAAGCGTGACAGGAATCCGGCGCCGTCGCGAAGGTAAAGCGCCAGCACGACTTCGGTATCCGACGCGCCCTCGAAGCGGTGGCCTTGTCGCTCGAGCTCTGTCCGGAGCTCGGCGTGATTGTAGATCTCGCCGTTGTACGTGATCCAGGCGCCGCGGGCCGCGTCGCCCAGTGGCTGATGGCCGGCCGACGACAAATCGATAATGGCGAGCCGGCGGTTGCCTAACACCACGGGACCGTCGGCCACCACGCCGTGGTCATCCGGGCCGCGATGCGCAATCCGGTCGCACATCGCGCGCACGTGCTGCGACTCGCGGACCGGATCGCCACCGGCGACGCCACAGATCCCGCACATCAGCCGGCTCCCACAAGCTGGCGACGCCGGGTCACAACGCGAGAGGCCATGCCTGGTCCTCCAGCGTTCGACGAATCCCGTCGCGGAAATCGACGCCCGGCGTGAAGCCGAGTCCACGCGCCGCGGCCGAGCAATCGAAGGCGTTGTCGTTCTCGAAAAACGCCAGCGAACGGCGCGAAAATGGCGGCTCCTTGCCGACCAGCCGGCCACCGGCTTCCGCCGCATGCCCTGCCATCACCATCGCTGGCCGCGGCAGCCGCCACCGCGGCCTCGGCGCGCCTAACGCATCGGCGCAAATGTCGACCAGGTCGCGAAGGGTCAGCGGCGACGGGCCGGCCACGTTGTAGTCCAGGCGCTCGCCGGCCGCTGCCCGCGATGCCAGGATCAATGCGTCGATCACGTCGTCGACGTACACGGGATGCCGCAGGTTGGCCCCCCGCCCCACGAAGAAGAAGCGCCGCCGATGGATGCTGCGAAGCAGTTTCGCGGTACGGGGGCAGCCGGGACCGAACACCCAAGCCGGCCGGATGATGCGGAGGTCGAGCCCAAGACCGGACGCCGTATCCCGAACGGCCGTTTCCCCTTCGAGTTTGGTCCGCTCGTACGCGTTGATCGGCCGGCGCTCGGTGTCCTCGTTCGCCGGCGGTTGCAGCACGTGGCCATAGATGCCCACCGTGCTCACGTGCACGAATCGCCGCACACCGGCGTTCGCCGCCGACCGGGCAAGGGTGGCGGAGACGCCGACGTTGACGGATCGGAATTCCTCGTCAGGCGCGCCGACCTGGAGGTGGA
>CAMPKM010000301.1 GCA_946887155.1 uncultured Gemmatimonadota bacterium | reverse complement strand
CCGGTCCAGCCGCCTGTTCCGGATATGGACGACGACGAGCCGGTCCTGCCGCCTCGTCGCACGAACGGTGATGCAACCGCCCTCCAATCGCGCGCCGATACCGTGCCCCAGTGCGTTTTCGACCAGCGGTTGCAGGATGAACAGCGGCACCTGCGCGTCCTCCAGCCCCGGCGACGGCGCGATCTCGAAACGCAGGCGATCCGCAAAGCGAATCCTTGCCACTTCGAGGTACGTGCGCGCATAACGAATTTCATCCTCGAGCGGCACGATGGCGCGATCGCGATGGCGAAGCAGGTCGCGCAGGAGGTCGCCGAGCTTCGCCAGCAGTTCGTCAGCGGCATCGGGATCGCGGTGGATCAGCGTCGAGATGCCCTGCAGGGTGTTGAAGAGAAAGTGCGGATGCAATTGCGCGGTGAGGGCGAGCAACCGTTGTTCGGCAACCTCGGCGCGAAGACGTTCCTGTTCGAGACGCTGCAGGGTTGCACGACGGCGTGCTTCCATGAAGGCGACGATTCCGGCCAGTGCAATCCATGGAAGCACGCCTTGTCGCAACACTTGCGGGAAGTACTGCGCCAGACTGGGTCGATTGGGGATGTCGTGATAGAAGTACCAGTACTGTGCCGCGGCGGAAATCGTTATGAGGGCGACGAGGCTCGCGATGATACGGCCGGCGAGAGCCAGGCGCGACGTGCTCTCCATGTCGATGCGCCGGGCGCCTGACGCGAGCAGCGGCGCGCCAAGGATCAGCGCGTACCACGTAACCGACCCGACACCGAGCTGAAAGAGAAGCCTGCCGAAGTCCGCAGGCGGACCTGGCATGCGCGGTACGGTGCGTCCCGGAAACCCGGGGGCTTCAGCGAGTAGTCCAAGCGCGACGGCCACGCCGAGAATGACCGCCCAGATAGCGAGCGGTCCATGGTTGGCGATGGTGAATTCGCGGCGCACGTCAGGGGAACGATAATGCGCCGGTCGGAGCGCCCGCACTCCCGGAGGGGCGAACTCCGCGTTGCATGGGACGAACGTGTGACACGAGACGTGACGTCTCAACCGCGCGAGGGTCCTGAACCGCGCCTATCTCATCAACTCATCGGCTCAATCATGCAGCACACCCGCCGGGTCGGTCCGCGCCGCCCGCCAGCCCGGAAGCAAGGCCGCGATGAGGGCGAGCGTGAGCACGATGACGACCGCGACGCCAACCGAAAGCGGATCGAAGGGCGCGACGTCGAACAGGAACCGGGTGATCGCCCGGGTGGCGACGATGGCGATGGCCAGGCCGGCCACGAGTCCCGCGATGGTCATTGCACCTGCTTCGGCCACGAATTCGCCGAGGATGGTGCGGGGGGCGGCACCTAACGCCATCCGCACCGCGATTTCCCGGCGGCGCTCGACGGCCGCCTGGCTCATCACGCCGAAGACGCCTACCGCCGCGACCATGATGGCTGCCATCGCAAACGCGCCGAGCAGGATGAGCAGGAAGCGACGCTCGCGGAGTCGCTGGTCGACCAGACCGTCCAGCGTGGCGATGCGGGCGATGCCCACGCGCGGGTCGAGGTCGTACATCAGTTTCGTGACGACGGGACCGAGCGGCGCGGGGTCATTCTGCGTGCGCATGATGAAGGTGAGCGACTCGATCGGCTGCTGCTGCCAGGGAATGAACGCCGCCGGCTCGGGCGGCTCGTCCAGTCTGGTGTGCCGGGTATCGGCGACGACGCCGACGATCAGCCGTTCGACCGGCCCGCCCATCAGGCCAAGCCGCACGGTCCGGCCGACCGGATCTTCGCCGTTGAAGTAGAGGCGGACAAAGGTCTCGTTCACGACGGCCGTGGGTAGCGAGCGGCGGTCGTCCGTCATCTCGAGATAGCGTCCCGAACGCAACGGTATGCCTAACGTCTCGAAATACCCCGGCCAGACGACGGTGCCCCGGGCGTAGCGTTCCTCACCCGGGGCGCCGGCCGCACCCACCGGAATGACGTCGACTCGCTCGCCGGTGATTTCTTCGGCCATGGGGAGAGCCGAACCCATCGAGACGGCCTCGACGCCGGGCAACGCCGCGAGGCGATCCACGACGGTGCGCACGAATTCGCGCCGCGTGTCGTCGTCCGGGTACTCCTCATACACCCAGGTCGTGAACGAGAGGAGATGGTCGGTGCGATACCCGCGATCCGCCGACAGTACCTGCACGAAACTGCGGGCGAGCAGCGACGTACCGACGAGCAGCACGAGCCCGATGGCGATCTGTGCCCCGACCACGGCCCGCCGGCCTCTCGTGGCAAAGCGGTGGCCGGCGATGGTCCGGCTCCCGCGGGCACCGTTCAGCCGCAGCAGCGGGAACAGCGCAAGGACCGCGGCCCCGATGGCGGAGAGGAGCGACGCTGCGGTGACGGCCCGCCAGTCGATCCGGATTTCGTCGAGCCTCGGCAGGTCGGTGGGGCCTAACGAATGCAATGCTTGCAGGCCGGCCCAGCCTATCGCGATTCCCACCAGGCCGCCGATGCCGGCGAGGACCACGGCCTCCACGACGAGCGGACGGGCCAACTGGCCGCTGCTGGCGCCGAGCATCGCCCGGACGGCTGTTTCGCGGCGTTGTCGTTCGAGGCGTGTCAGGTGGAGCGCGGCCACGTTCACGAGGGCGACGATGACCAGCATGGCGGCGGCGCCGAGGAGCGTGAAGAGCAGCGGGCGTCGCGATCCGATGATGAAATCCTCGAGGCTCAGCACGGCGAACGCGACGCCGGTGTTCGAGCGCGGGAACTCGCGAGCCAGCGACGTGGCAATGTCATCCAGCTCCGATCGGGCCTGGGCAACGGTCGTCCCGGGTGCGAGGCGTGCAAACACGCGTATGTATGCGCCGAATCGGTCCTGCCGCTGATCCTCGCTCAAGACCCACGGAGTCCACACGTCGGTTTTCGCGGGCAGCTCGAAGCCGTGCGGCATGACACCGATGACGGTGACCGCGCGCTGGTCGACGCGAAGGGTGGTCCCGACGATGGACTCGTCGCCGCCGTACCGCGTCTGCCAGAATGCGTGGTCGAGGAGTACCACCGGTGCCGCGCCGACTTCGAAGTCCCGCGGTTCGAAAGCCCGGCCGAGCAATGGGCGGACTCCCATGAGGTCGACAAAGTCCTGCGAGACCTGCCAGGCTTCGATTCGTTCGGTGGATCCTTCGGTTGAAAGGTTCACGCCCCACGGTTCCGCCGCGGTTACGAGTGTGAGTGTTCGGCTGCGGTCACGGATGTCGAGCCACGTGCCGGGGGCGAGGTCGTCGCGCGCCTGGCCTTCGGCCGGTCGCGTCGTCCAGACGGTCATGATCCCATCGGGGTCAGAGAGCGCGAGTGGCTTGAACAGGACGCCGTCGACGGCGCTGAAGACGGCGGTCCCGGCGCCGATGCCGAGTCCCAGCGTCAGGATGACCAGCGCTGCATAACGAGGGTTTCGTGCGATACGGCGCGAGGCGTGGCGCACGTCGCGCGAGAGATCTTCGGTGAGGGAGATTCCATGTTCGTCCCGGAGCTGCTCGCGCACATTGTCGACGCCGCCGAAGTCGGCGAACGCCTGTCGTCTCGCCTCGCGCAGTGGAATGCCCTGCTTCACGCGTTCCGCGATCTCGCGATCGAGATGGTCCCTGATTTCGTCGTCGAGGTCGCGTTCGACGCTGGTGCGGGTGAAGAGGGATCGAAGAAACATGATTGATTGACGATTGACGATTGACGATTGACGATTGACGATTGGTGATTTACGCGGGGGAGATTACGCCGGAGACGCCGAGTACGAATCGGTTCCACCACGCGAGTTCATCGCCGAGGGCTTTTTCGCCGCGGGCGGTGAGCGTATAAAAGCGTGCGCGGCGGTTGTTGTCTGACGTGCGCCACTCGGCCTTGATGAGCCGCCTCGACTCGAGACGGTGCAGGGCAGGGTAGAGCGATCCAGTGGTTACCAGGACAACGTCGCCCGACCGGTCGCGGATGCGGCGTGAGATGCCCCACCCGTGAAGAGCACCAGCCTTCAGCGTGGAGAGGATCAGCAAATCGAGTGTTCCCTGGACCACTTCCCGATTGTCGTTCATGGGCCTTATGGAGTTTGTCTACAGGAGTATATGTAGACAGACAACGGAAAGGCCGAAAGGGTTGTAGCGCCCGGGTTCCCTCTTGCCCTGTCCCCCATGCCCCGGCCCCATGGGGAGTGCAACCTGGGAGGTTCGCCGCCGTCTCCCACGGCGGAGGGTACCTGATCTGGCTCCGGACCCGCCGGCCCTAACGATTCGCTGCCAGGGCGGCCAGCAGGAGTGCCGCCCGAACCACGCCGCGCGATCCTTCGCGGTTCTCGAACCACTCGGTTGGTGTGTGCGTATCGCCGCCCACACCGCCGCCGCCGATCGCCACCGCCGGGATGCCGCGGCTGATGGGGATGTTGGCGTCGGTCGAGGCGACCGCGAACTCTGGTGCGCGACCAACGGCGCGGGTTGCTTCGGCGGCAGCGACCACCACCGCGTGATCCGGCGATACTTCGCCGGCGGGGCGCTCCCCGATGAGCGT
>CAMPKM010000300.1 GCA_946887155.1 uncultured Gemmatimonadota bacterium | reverse complement strand
CCCCGCCGCCATCATGGCGATGGTGGCCAACGCCGGTTCGATACTCGGCGGCCGATTCGCGCTCGGACCTGACGTGAAGCCTGACGATGGTGAGCTCGACCTGTGCCTGTTCACGCCGGCGAAGATCAGCGAAGTGGTGTCGGTTCTCTGGCGGATGTTACGGAAAAACTTCCGGCCTCATCCCCGGATGCAATTCCTGCGGGGAAGGCATTTCGTGATAAGCGCTGATCCACCCGTGTCTGTGCAGGCGGATGGTGATATTGTGGGTCGGACGCCGGTCGAGATACGGGTCGAAGCCGGAGCGGGGGTGTTCCTGGTGCCGTGACACCAGCTCCCGGCCCGCTGTCATTACCATGGAGGGTCCCATGACCGAATTACGGGAACGCGACGCGATGAACTGCCGCGCATGCGGCAACGAGGAGCGCGCCTCGGAAGGGTACCCGTGTCACGGGTGCGGCACGTTCATCTGCCAGGTCTGCTCGATGAAAGGGGTGACGCTGTGCCGCCGTTGTGCCGCCAGGACCGCCACGCCATCACCGACACCCGAATGAATCAGGTCGATTTCCGGCCACTTGGCCTGATGGTCGGGCATGCGACCGACGCCGAGGGTGGTACCGGGGTTACTGTCGTCCGCCACGAACAGGTCCGGTGGCGTGGCGGTCATTGCATAGTTGGGCGTGCGACGGGCACCCGTGAACTGCAATCGCTCACGCCGACCAGTCTGGCCGACCGGGTGGATGCGGTGATGTTGACCGGCGGATCGGCCTTCGGTCTCGATGCCGCGGCGGGCGTGATGCGATGGATGGAAGAGAATACTCGCGGACACCCCATCGGTGACTTCGTCGTGCCCATCGTTCCGGCGGCGGTGATTTTCGACCTCCTGCCGCTCGGTCGGCCCGACCGCCGGCCGACACCCGACATGGCGTATGCGGCGTGCGCGTCAGCCGTCTCGATAGGCATCGAGGAGGGAAGCGTGGGCGCGGGAACGGGTGCCACTGTCGGCAAGGTTGGCGGGCGCGAAGGCGCCATGAAGGGTGGCGTGGGTTGCTGGTTCGAAAGCGTGGGTGAGTTGATGGTCGGCGCGGTGGCGGTCGTAAACGCGTTCGGGGACGTGCGGGACCAGGACGGCCGGATTATCGCCGGCGCGCGGGGCGCGGACGGGCGCTTTATCGACTCGGCGAAAATCCTGGCCGAAGGACCGCCGGCGCCTCCGGGCAGCCCGACCACGTCGAACACGACGCTGGCAGTCGTGGCGACGAACGCCGCATTGTCCCGGTCAGCCGTTTCCGAGCTCGCGCAGGCATCGGCGGCGGCGCTCTACCGGCGCATAACGCCGGCTGGAACGTCGTACGATGGCGACATCGTGTTTTCCCTCTGCCGGCATGAGGGGCTGACGGTTCCGTTGGTCCAGGTGGAGTCGCTGGCGGTGCGGGTCCTGGGAGTGGCGATCGAGCGGGCGGTCCGGTTGGCGAAATAGGGAACAGAGCACGTTGCGGCTGGGCTGCGGAATCGGCCCCCGTCGACGAATCGAAAACGTGGTCGGTCCTATTTCGCAATCAACACTCGCCAACTGATGCTCGTAGCATCACCTTAGGAGCACGAATCCGTCCCTTTCTCCCCACGATTCAGATGCGCCTTTCTCCCACCCGTTTTTCCCTGGTGGCGTTGCTCGCTGCTCCGTCAGCGCTCGCTGCCCAGGCCGTCGATTCCGCGACACTCGCGGGCATGCGATGGCGAAGCGTCGGTCCGGCGGTCTTCGAGGGCCGTATTGCCGACATCACCGGCATTCCGTTTCCATCGCGCACGCTATTCGTAGCTCCCGCGGCGGGCGGAGTATGGAAGAGCACCAACGGCGGCGTCACGTTCCGGCCGACGTTCGACGACAAGCCAGTATCTTCGATGGGTGCGCTCGCGGTTGCGCCGTCCGACACCATGCAGGTCTGGGCGGGAACCGGCGAGCAGAACTCGCGTAACTCGATCGAGCCGGGGGGCGGCGTCTACAAGTCGACCGACGGCGGCATCACGTGGCGCCTGATGGGCCTGGAGAAGACGCAGCACATCGGTCGCATCGTCGTACATCCACGCAACCCGAACATCGTCTACGTCGCCGCACTCGGCGCCGCCTGGGCGACGAATCCCGAGCGCGGCCTGTACAAGACGGAAGACGGTGGGCAGACGTGGAAGCTCTCCAAGTTCATCAGCGACCGTGCGGGTTTCATCGACATCGAACTGGATCCGGCGAACCCCGACATCGTCTGGGCGACGAGCTGGGAGCGCATCCGCGGTCCGTACTACCTCAAGTCCGGCGGCCCGGGCTCGGCGTTATGGAAATCCACTGACGCCGGCGCCACGTGGACCGAAGTGAAAGGCAACGGCTTTCCGGAGACGCAGAAGGGCCGTATCAACCTGTCAATTTTCCCGGGCGACGGCCGGATCGTTTACGCGATCGTCGAGGCGGATTCGGCGCCTAACACGCGCACGGGGCAGCCGCCGCAGCAGCTCAAGAACGGTTTGTATCGCACGACCGACGGCGGTGCCAACTGGGAGAAGATGCACAACTCGAACACGCGGCCGTTCTACTACTCGATGGTGAACGTGCACCCGCGGAACTCCAATCGCGTCTGGTTCTCGTCCACGCCGATGTTGTTCTCGAATGACGGCGGCCACACGGCGTACGAAGCATTGCGCGACGTGCACATCGACACGCACGCACTGTGGATCGATCCGGGCGACCCGGAACACATGGCGGTCGGCAACGACGGTGGTCTGTACATCACGTGGGACGGCGGCGGCGCGTGGGACTTCGGCGAATACCTGCCGATCGGCCAGTTCTATGAAGTGAGCTTCGACTACCGCGTGCCCTATCACATCTGCGGTGGTGCGCAGGACAATGGCTCGTGGTGTGGCCCGAGCCGCCGCAAGAACGGCAACGCACAGAACAGCTACTGGTTCATGGTGACCGGCGGCGACGGATTCTACACGCAGCAGCATCCGCGCGAACCGTGGATCGTGTTCTCGGAATCACAGGGCGGCAACATCCAGCGCACCAACCTGCGCACCGGTGAGGGCGATCCACTGGCCAAGCCGGGTTACCGCCAGCGGTACCTGATGCTGGAAGACTCGATCATGATGGTGCGTGGTGACACCATGCGGGCGCCCCCGCGCGACGTCACTCGGCTGATCACCGACTTGCGCACTCGCCAGGTGGCCGACTCGATCGAATGGACGATGCGGTACAACTGGAACACGCCGTATTTCCTGTCGCCGCACAATCCCGACGTGCTGTATGCGGGCGGCAGCCGCGTGCTCAAGTCCACGTATCGCGGCGACAACCTGCAGCCGATCTCGCCCGACCTTTCCAAGAAGCAGTGGGGGAAGATCGACACGAGCATGACGAAGACCGGTGGCATAACGCGAGACGCGACTGGCGCCGAAACGTATGGCACGGTGGTGGCACTGGCCGAATCGCCACGCCGGGCGGGATGGTTGATGGCCGGTACCGACGACGGCAACGTCTGGCTCACGCAGAACGACGGCGATTCGTGGCAGCAGGTGCCCATGTCCCGGTTCCCCGGAATGGCCAGCGGCGACATCTACGCCGGCAAGTTCGAGGCGTCGCGGTTCGACGACAACACGTTCTACGTCACGTTCGACAATCACCGCAACAACGACTTCACGCCGTACGTGTACGTGACCACCGACTGGGGCAGGACCTTCCGGTCGATCGTGAACAACCTGCCGAAGGAGAGCCCGGCGGACTACGCGCGTGTGCTGCGCGAGGATCCGGCGAACCGGGACCTGCTGTTCCTCGGCACGTCGCGGGCCGTGTACTACTCGCTCAACAGGGGCCAGAGCTGGCAACGGTTCATGAGCGGGATGCCTAACGTCCCGGTCTACGACCTCCAGATCCATCCGCGCGACCGCGAGCTCATGGCGGCGACGCACGGCCGGAGCTTCTGGATCGTGGACATCCAGCCGCTGTCGCAGATGACGCAGCAGGTGATGGCGGCGAACGCGCACCTGTTCGAGCCCCGCGTCGCGTACGATTACGGCGAGATGGGGAACTATGGCGAGGCCGGCTACGGGCACGGGCACAAGACGTTCCAGTCCCCGAGCCCGCCGCATGGCGCCGAGATCTCGTATCGTATCGGTGCGGGAGCGGCCAGTGCGGCGCCGGCGAGCGGCGGCCAGGGACGTGGTGGCCGCGGTGGGGGCCCGAGTGCGTCCATCCTCGTCACCGATGCGTTAGGCGACACCGTGGCCGTCGTGAACGGCCCGGCAACGGCAGGCCTGCACAAGGTCTACTGGAACTTCCGGGGCCGGGCCACGCCGGTGCGGGCCACGTTAGGCCCGTCGCAATTGCGGGACAGCACCAACGTCGCCCGGCGCATCACCGCCATCTTCGATTCGGTTACGCGCGCCGGCACGGTACCGCAGGCAGCGGCTGACCGCATGAAGAACGCGCTCCTGTCCGGCAACATCGGCGGGGGTGGTGGTCGCGGCGGTCGCGGTTGTCGTGGTGGCGGTGACGAGCCCCAGGGC
>CAMPKM010000299.1 GCA_946887155.1 uncultured Gemmatimonadota bacterium | reverse complement strand
GCCGGGAGCATGCCCATCTTCTGCTTGTGCGCCGATTCCCAGCTCCTGGCGCTCAAGCAGAAGATGGGCATGCTCCCGGCGGCACCCAAGGCGGATCCCAAGCAACTCGGCGCCGGCAAGACGGGCGCCGAGGAGATCCATGACGCCGAGGTCGAAGAAGTACACGACGAGAAGCAGCGCGGTTGACCGCTCCTGCCGTCAGTGAGCAGCGGTTCCGGTATGGCCCCGTTCTCGGGGCCACCGTTCTTACTGTCCTCCTGATCTGGCTGTTCTGGAAAGTCTCCGATGTCCTGCTGCTCCTGTTCATCGCCACGCTGGTCTCGCTGTACCTGGCGTCCGTAACGGATTTCATCGTCGGCAAGCTGCCCATCCCGCGCGGGCTGGCGTTCACCATCGGGCTCTTCGGGACCCTGTTCGCGATCTACAGCCTCGGCGCCCTGCTGGTGCCGCCGGTCGTCGCGCAGACGCAGCAGCTCTTGAGCGTCCTGCCTAACTACATCGACGCCTGGCAGGCGGTGCTGCAGCGGATGGCGGCGCGGTTCCCCGGATTGTTAGGCGGCGCGGCCGATCCGCAGGCCGAGGTGGTGAACGCCATCGTCACGCAGATTGAAGGCGTGACGGCTCGCGCCGTGCCGACGGCGCTCAACGTCGGCCACCAGCTCGTCAACATCGTCTCGATCCTGGTGATGGGGATCTACATGGCGCTGTACCCGGGCCTGTACCGTGAGTGGATGATCGCGCTGTTCCCCCCGGTGCATCGTGACACCGTGCGGGACGTGCTGCGCGACATCGCCGTGACGCTCAAGGCGTGGATCGTGGCCCAGATGCTCGCGATGACCGTCCTCGCCATCCTGACCGCGATCGGGCTCTACATCCTGCGCGTACCGTACTGGCTCACGTTCGGGATCTTCGTCGGCGCGGTGGTGATCGTCCCGTTTTTCGGCACACTCATCGGTACGTTGTTGCCGGCGCTCTTCGTGCTTGGCGGCGATGGCTTTGCCGGCATCGGACCCGGCGGTCATTTCCTGCTCGTGGTCCTGCTGGGCATCATCGTGCATATCATCGAAGGCAACGTCGTGCTGCCGCTGATTACCGCCAAGCGGGTCGAGATTCCACCGGTGATGAGCATGATGTCGGTGCTCATCGTGGCCAAGCTGTTCGGGATCTTCGGCGTCGTCGTGGCCGTTCCGCTGGCGGCCGTCGTGATGGTGCTGATCCGCCGGGTCGTGATCCATCGTGTATACGAAGGCCAGAGCTTCCGCCGCCATGCCGGCGATCGCGTGCTGGTGCTGCGCGTCCCCGCGCCCGATGCAGCCGTCATCGCCGGTTATCCAACCGATGTGCTGCGGGACATGATGAAGCGGACCGCGTAGTCCGATCAAAGGGGTCAGACTCGATTGATCAGAACCGGGGCCGCGTCGTGTTCCTGATCAATCGAGTCTGACCATTGATCCGGGGCTTAGACTTCAGGCATGACGCTCCGCCTCTACAACACGCTCACGCGATCGGTTGAACCATTCGAGCCCACCGATGGACGCACGGTCCGCATGTACACCTGCGGCCCCACCGTCTACAACCCGGCGCACATCGGCAACTTTCGCACGTTCCTGTTCGAGGACCTGCTGCGACGCGTGCTGCGGCTGAATGGCTGGGAAGTGATCCAGGTGATGAACCTGACGGACGTCGATGACAAGATCATCAAGCGCGCGCGGGAGCAGAAGAAATCGATCACCGAGGTGACGGAGCCGGTCACGGAGATCTTCCACGCCGACCGGAAGTATCTCCGCATCGAGGACGCCGAGGTGTACCCGACCGCGACCGGTCACATTCCGGAAATGATCGCCCTCGTCGAGCGGTTGCTGGAGAAGGGCGTCGCGTACAAGGCCGACGACGGGTCCGTTTACTTTGCCATCGACCGGTTCCCGGGGTATGGGCGTTTGTCGAGGCTGGACAAGCGCGAGATCAAGACCGGCGCGCGTGTGGCGCAGGACGATTACACGAAGGAGAACGCGCAGGACTTCGCCCTGTGGAAGGCCGCGAAGGAGGAAGACGAAGCGACCGGCGCCGCGTGGGATGCGCCGTTTGGTCGCGGGCGACCGGGGTGGCACCTCGAGTGCTCGGCCATGGCCATGAAGTACCTGGGCGAGACACTCGACATCCATGGTGGCGGCGTCGACCTCGTCTTTCCGCATCACGAAGACGAGATCGCCCAGTCGGAGGCGGCGACGGGGGCACCGTTCTCCAGATTCTGGTGCCACGGCGAGTTCCTGCAGGTCGACGGGACCAAGATGTCCAAGCGGATTGGCAACGTGTCCACGGTGTCCGACCTCCGCGAGAAGGGCATCTCGGCGTCGGCCTTGCGGCACTTCGTCTTCTCCACGCACTACCGGAAGCAGATCAATCTGTCGGGGGCGGCGCTGGAGGCTTCGATCGAGGCGGTCTCACGAATCGGCGAATTCGCGCATCGACTTTCGAACGCGAAAGGTGGGACAAAGGAGCTGCTGGCGGCGGCAGAGACCGCGGAAGTGGAGTTCCGGACGGCCCTGGACAACGACCTGAATGCGCCGGAAGCGGTAGCGGCGCTATTCACCTTTATCGGCCGTGCCAATGCCGAGCTGGACCGTAAGGGATCGGATGTCGGAGCGCTCGCTCGTGCGCGCTCCGCGTACGGGTTGATGATGAGTGTCCTCGACCTCGAGCCTCGGGCGCTCCGGTTTCTGGTTACCATGGGAAAGGTGGATCCGGAACCGACTGCGGCGTCAGGTCTTACGGCCACTGAACTGGAAGCGGTGCGGTGGGGAGTCGAGCGTCTCCGCGAACGTATTCAGGCGAGGCAGGATCGGGATTTTGCCCGTTCAGACGCACTCCGGGCGGAGGTTGAGGGTCGTGGATTCGCGGTGAAAGACATGCCGCAGGGAACAGTCCTGGAGCGCTTCCAATAGGTCAGGCAGAGTTCGGGGTCAGACCCGGGGTCAGACCCCGGGTCTGACCCCGAACTCCTGGGTGGCGGGGGCGCTGGCTCCGAACTCGGAACTGGTTGTAGCCCAATTGCTTGACACTCTTTTGCGGCTCCGCTATCATGCTTGGCTCGCGCGATTGGCTGTGCTGACGTAGCTCAATTGGCAGAGCACCTGATTTGTAATCAGGCGGTTGCGAGTTCAAGTCTCGCCGTCAGCTCTGGGTGAGCGGTGTCAGCAACAGTAAAGCGCGGGGTGTTTCAGGTGGGGTACCCAAGCGGCCAACGGGAGCAGACTGTAAATCTGCCGGCTCACGCCTTCGAAGGTTCGAATCCTTCCCCCACCATGGTGGCGGACCTAACGAAGAGTGAGGAGAGATTGCGGGAGTAGCTCAGTTGGTAGAGCGCAAGCCTTCCAAGCTTGATGTCGCGGGTTCGAGCCCCGTCTCCCGCTCTTCGACTGGGGTGAGCACGGAAGGAAAATCGCTCGCGTAGCTCAGTCGGTAGAGCACACCCTTGGTAAGGGTGAGGTCATCGGTTCAATCCCGATCGCGAGCTCTGAATAACAGTTTTCCGTTTGGAACGATGCCAAGAGACAAAATCATTCTCGCCTGCAACGACTGCAAAAACCGCAACTACTTCACCACGAAGAATCGTCGCGTGCATCCTGAGCGCGTCGAGTGGAAGAAGTATTGCCCGCGCTGCAACAAGCACGTGGTCCACAAGGAAACCAAGTAACCGTGGCCAGCACCGAAGTCGCACCGCGGCCCAACGTCGCCTCCCGCCTCATCACGTTCTACCAGGACGTGGTGGCGGAGATGAAGAAGGTGACGTGGCCCGACCGGCAGCAGGTCCGGCAGTTGTCGATCGGCGTGATCGTGCTGTCGCTGTTCATCGGCGCGGTGATCGCGCTGATGGACCTCGTATTCCAGGGCATTTTCGTCCGGGCGCTCCCTTCGCTCCTCGGGGGCTGAGGTGGGGGATCACCGGTTTTACGCGATACAGACAACGGCGGGTCATGAGAACAAGGTGCGGTCGCTGATTGCGCGGCGCATCGAGGGTGACCCGGCGCCGGCGGACACGCGACTGATTCGTCAGGCGCTCGTGCCGACGCAGGAAGTGGTGGAGGTCAAGAACGGCAAGAAGGTGACGGTGGACCGGAAGCTCTACCCGGGCTACGTCCTGGTGGAAATGGTCTGGAACCAGGAGACGGCCCACGTCATCAACAGCATCCAGGGCGTCATCAAGTTCCTGCACTACGGCGGTGGCCACATCCCGGTGGGTGTGGAGCCGATGGCGCTCCGGCAGGACGAGGTGAATCGCTTGTTAGGCGTCGCCGAAGAGGTCGAACCGGAAGCGCCGAAGGAAGAGATTCCGTTCATGGTCGGGCAGGCGGTGACCATCACCGAGGGCCCGTTCACGGACTTCAATGGAACGGTGGAAGAAGTGGTGGCCGACAAGGGGAAGGTGCGGGTCAGCGTCAGTCTCTTTGGCCGCCCGACGTCAGTCGAACTGGATTACCTGCAATTGAAGGGATACTGAATTGACGATTGACGATTGACGATTGACGATTGACGATTGACGATTGACGATT
>CAMPKM010000298.1 GCA_946887155.1 uncultured Gemmatimonadota bacterium | reverse complement strand
TTTGGACTCGAGGAACTCGATGTAGTCGAGCACCTGGTATCCACGCTCGTCCGACAGCGGTTCCAGGTGGCGATTGATCCGGTCTTTCAGCGTCTCGTTCATTGGCGGGCGGGTTACGGTACTCCAAACTACGGACCGCACACCCCAGGAGTTTGCCGCGCCTTTCGTTTCTCGACTGGGACCTATCCGCGCCAGCGGACTTTCGTCCCCCGTGCATCGATGTGCACGAAGGGCCGGGAGCGCGAGTAAATACCCATGCCGCCCGCCAGGTCCGGATGCGTCCGCTCGACGATGTCGACAGCCATCGTGAGCAACTTGGCGTCCTTGGAGTTCACCCGGCCATCCCGGTTCGCATCGACAGCCAGGTCGATGGCGTCACCAAGCTGGTGACGACTGTCCCGGGCGGCGCTGCGGACCAACCGGTTGTGCTGCGGCGTACGGAAGCTGGAGTGAACATCGAGCGCGAGCGGCTCGCGTTCACGGCTTCCCGTCCACACGCTGATCTCCGCAAGCACCAGCTCGAGCTTGTCGAGGAGTCGGGGATCCACGGCGGCGTACCGGGGCCACGTGCTCTGCCGGTCACGAGTCAGGAAATCAGCCAGTCGGAGATGGGCCGAAACCGGCAGGTCGAGGTCCGCTGAGTCGATGCGCACGAAACCGATGGGCGCTTCCGGGTCGCTCTTGCGCGAGCGGTCCCCGCGATAAAAACCCATCTGATAGCCGTGTAGAACCGAGCCCTTCTTTTCCGATCGGGGAACGAGCACCGCGAGTGGCGGATCCTCCACCAACCGGCGTTCGCCGTCGAGCGTGAGCTGCAGGTTATAGAATCCGGGCGCCTCCGGAGCGACGAGCCCGTTTGCAAGTTTGCGAGGCTGACCGGTGGGAACGGAATCACCGCGCGCGACCCAACTGTACTGGACCCCGTCCAGGCCACCCTGCACCTCGATCGGATAGTCGACCGGCAGGCCGGGGAGCGCGAATCGCATTTTGAGTTGGCCGCTGCGACCGAACGCATCCGCGGCAGGGCGCGCGGCCAGAGAGCTCAATCTGACGGAACGGGCGTCGAGCCCTTCGGCTGGCCGGAGGAACACCAGGTAGCCGACGGCCATGACCATCGAAACTACGAGTGTGATTCTTCGTGATCCGTCTGGAGCGGTGCGCCTCCGGAACTGAGCCGGCTTCACGAGGCGAGGCGCTTGGAGAAGAAAGTCATCGTAATCACTGAGGATCCAGTCTGAGACACGTTGGTGGACGTGTGACCGGATCGCGCGTTAATCCGGTTCCGCTGCGGTAAGATGCGTACCCCGCGACTTCGACGGAACCCCAGTCACGAAATTCACGAAAAGGGGTCAGACACCTTTTCTGCTTCGTAATTGGGGTCACGTCCCGATTTACATTCACGCGACGCTTCATCCACAAATCGCTCCACTTATCACATGACGAAACAGGTCGTTCTCGTAGTGATCGATGGTTTTGGCCATCGCGAAGAACGCGAGGGGAACGCCATCGCCCTCGCGAACGCGCCGGTGTGGACGCGGTTATGGCAGCGGTTCCCGCGCACGTTGCTCGAGGCATCCGGCCGGGCGGTGGGCCTGCCGGCAGGGCAGATGGGAAATAGTGAAGTCGGTCACCTGAACCTCGGCGCTGGACGCGTGGTGAAGCAGGACCTCGTGCGCATTACGGAAGCTATCGAGTACGGATCATTCTTTACGCGTCCCGCGTTCGTCGGCGCGTGCGAATCGGTTCGCGCATCAGGTGGAACCCTGCACCTGATGGGCCTCCTCGGCGATGGCGGCGTCCACGCACTCGATGAGCACCTCTTCGCCCTCGTCGACCTGGCCGCGCGACAGCGCGTCGATCGCGTCGCGATCCATGCGTTGCTCGACGGACGCGACACCATGCCCATGTCGGGACTCGAGTACATGCGCGAAACGCTCGCGCGCACGCAGGGCCGAGCAAAGATCGCGAGCCTCGGCGGTCGCTACTTCGGGATGGACCGGGACCGTCGATGGGAGCGGGTGAAAAAATGGTACGACGCGTCCGTACGAGGCGTGGGCCCGACCGTGACCGATCCGGTCGAGGCAATTCGAGATTCGTATCATCGCGGGCAGACCGACGAATTCATCGATCCCGTGGTCGTCCAGGAGAACGGCCAGCCGGTCGCACCCATGCGCGACGGCGATGCGCTCATCTGCTTCAATTTCCGTTCTGACCGCATGCGCCAGATTCTGCGTGCGCTCACCGACCCTGGTTTCGATGGATTCGACACGGGTGCCCGACCCGCGGTTTCGGTGGCCACCATGACATCGTATGACCGGACGTTCAGCTTCCCGGTCGGGTTCGCGCCTTTTTCGATGGCGCGCATCATGGCGGAAGTCGTTTCGGGCGCAGGGATGACGATGTTTCGCACCGCAGAAACCGAGAAGTACCCGCACGTGACGTACTTCTACAACGGCGGCATCGAGGCGCCGTTTGCGGGGGAAGAGCGCGAACTCGTCGCGAGTCCGAAGGTGCCGACGTATGACCTGCAGCCGGAAATGTCAGCCGCTGGCGTGACCGATGTCCTGTGCAGGGCCATCGAGTCCGGTTCGTACGACTTCACGCTGTGCAACTACGCGAATTGCGACATGGTGGGTCACACCGGGGTCTTTCCAGCGGTGATCAAGGCGGTGGAAACCGTGGACTCATGTCTCGCTCGCGTGGTTGCGGCGGCAGAAAAGGCGGGGGCTCGTCTTCTGGTCACGGCTGACCACGGGAACTGCGAGGTCATGATCGACCCGAAGGGGGGTGGACCCCACACCGCACACACGACGAATCCAGTACCTTTGGTAGTGGTGGATCCGGCCGGCGACCGGCCTTTGCGAAACGGCGGCGCCCTGTGTGACGTGGGGCCAACCATCCTGTCGATGCTGGGCCTCGAACAACCGGACGAAATGACGGGGCGCGACCTGCGCACCACAACGAATTGACGGAGTAACCGTGAAGTCGCTGATCTTTTGCGCACTACTGCTGACTGCCACCTCCGCCGGGGCACAGGTCGGATACCCACCCGACCGGAGCCCCTACCGGGACAAGGACTACAATCGCGAGTGGACGCTGTTCAGCGGACAATTCAACGCCCAGGACGATCCGGTCGGCGTGGCGCCGTCGAGCGGTCCCATGCTCGGCATCCGCTGGCAGATGCACCTCACGGGGCCTGCCTATTTCAACGTGCGCATGGCCGGTGCTTCGGTCAGCCGCACGATCATCGATCCGGCCAAACCTCTCGCCGAGCGCGTCATCGGCACGGAGAAGGTGCCGATGATGTTTGCCGACGTGGGCCTCGAGTTCAGCCTGACGGGCCACAAGACCTGGCACGGGATCGCGCCGCACTTCGGTGGCGGACTCGGGTTCACCGGTGACCTGCGCGGGTCGAACGACGTCGGCAGCTACCGGTTCGGCATCCCGTTTACCATGACGTTAGGTGGCGGCCTGTCGTGGGCGCCGACGAACAGCTGGGCGCTTCGACTCGACTGGACCAACTACCTGTACCGCATCGCCTATCCGAATACGTATTTCCTGAAAACGACGGAAGACCCGGCGCCGCTGCCCGTTGGCGCATCACGTTCGTTCTGGCGCCGGAACCCGGCGCTGATGATCGGGGTCTCGCTCTTCCGCCCGCGCTGAGGAACGATCGGCCGAATGGCAAAGGCCCAGCTTGTCCGGCGCGTGCGCTTCGCCGCCGCGCACCGGTACCGGCGGCCCGACTGGAGTGAGGAGAAGAACGTGGAAGTGTTCGGTCTGTGTGCCCGGCCGAACTATCACGGTCACACGTACACCTGTGCGGTGACGGTGGAAGGCGACATCGACCCGGTGACCGGCATGGTCATCGACCTCGGTGTCATCGATCGCGTGCTCCAGGCGGAAGTGATCGACCGGTTCGACCACCGGAACATCAACCTCGACGTGCCGGAGTTCGCCGAGGGCCGGTTGATTCCCACAGGAGAGAACCTGGCGCGATTCGTGTTCGAGCGGGTGCAGGCGGCGTTAGGTGCGGTGCGCGTGGTGGCGGTGCAGGTGGACGAGGACGAAACGCTTTCGGCAATCGTGCGGCCGTGAGGCGTGAGGTCGTGAGGTCGTGAGACGGGAGATCGTGGACATGACGTGGACGTTTGGCGTTGACATTGCCTGAGACGAAGACGACGCCGGTTGATCTCGACTCGGTCGAGGAAACCCCGGTCTGGCTGGAGCTCAACAACACTCCGGTCGTGACGTGGATGTGCACGCCCGACCAGCTCGATGAGCTCGTGGTCGGGTGGCTGTTCGGCGAGGGGTACATCGACCAATTGTCCGACATCACGAAGATGCGACCCTGTGCCCGTGAGCCGGGGTTCTGGGTCGACATCGCGCCGGAGCGCGTCGCCGCAGTCGATGCCCAGGGCCGGCGACGCATCCTCGCATCCGGATGCGGTTCCGTGACTGCGTTCCTCGGCTCGCTGGCCGATGTGCCGCGCCGCAAGGGCACCGTTCCCGAGCTCGACACGCCGAAGCTCCGCGCGCTGTTCAAGGAGATGTTCGCCCGCGGCGGCCGATAC
>CAMPKM010000297.1 GCA_946887155.1 uncultured Gemmatimonadota bacterium | reverse complement strand
CGATGTGTATAAGACACACGCGGCGCCGCACGCGATCGCTGGCGAACCGGATGACCGGATGCCGTTCGGCGCCAAGGAACCTCCTCCCGCGCAGGTGCCGGTCACGAAGGGCGATGCCCGTTTTCACCGAGGCGCTGGACACGTCGACAGTCACCGCCAGGTCGTCCTCATCATTCCCGACCAGCAACGTGCCGGTGATGGCGTCGAAGCGACCGCTGACGGTCACCACCCCGAACCACCGCACCCGGAACGAGACGCTGGCGTTGCTGACACCAAGGTCGAAAGGTGACTGCGCGTCCATCAGTCGTCTGGCGCGCCGCGGTTGATCCAGTTGACGATGTTCTGGATCTGGTTAGGCGTCAGTGCCCCGGAGCCGAGCGGCATGCGCGCCAGGCCTCGCCGCCGGGCGTCATCGCCGCTGATCGCGATCACCAGCCACGAGTTGGCCGCGTCACCGGGTCTCACGAACACCTCGCCCGCGAACAACCGCGACGCGCGGCCAACGAGCGCACCATACGCCGAATCGGGGGTCAGGTAGAGCCCCGCCTGGTGCGTTGCCTCCGAGTGGCAGCCGCCAATGCCGCAGCGCCGCTCGAAGATCGGCTGGATGTCGCGCTGAAAATGCGGCGCCGCGATCACCTCGTCAGGCAGCCCGCCGGTGGACGAGGTGATGCCATCGAAATCGGCGCAGGCGGCCAGGGAGACAAGGATCAGCGGCAGCATCGACCGGTGAATCATCGACGTGCCATCCAGCGACCGGAGACACGCGCCGTCAACACGCTGCCCGGCGCGTAGAACAGCTCGGCACCAGCCGAAACCTCCCGGCGCACCTGCCACGACGCGCCAACCGCCAGGTGTGGACGGGTCGCGTGCAGCTCGAGGATCGGATGATCCGGGTCGCGCTCCCCGGTCGGCGTCAGCACGCCGATGTTGAACCGTGTCCGATCGATCCGGCCGCCAACGAGGGCATACGCCCTGGTTCCGGCAACCATTCCTGACGCCACGAGCTCGCCGCCGAACATGCGTGGCTCGAACCAGTCGTCGCTTTCCCGGGCGTGACAGACGGTGTTGTAGTACAACTCGAGGTCCGCGCCGCGACCGATCATCTCCCGCGTCGAACATGTCATCGAGCCTCGGACCCGGCCGGTGACGCCCCAGACCCGCGGCTGCATCCGGATGTGTCCAACGGCAAACGACGGCGCCGACAGGCTGGCGGCGCCGAGGTTCGCCTCCACGTCGAAGACGCGCATCGGTGGAATCCAGCTGGCCTCGGCGGTCCAGTTGCCGGCGCGAGCACTGACGCGCGGCCTCGGGAAGAATGGCGCGAGGTTGGTCGATTCCGGCTTGTCGATCGACGGGCGACGTTGTGCGCGGCTCAGCGACGGGACGTGCGAGACTTCCAGCATGAATGCCAGCCGGGACTCGTCAGGCGGGAGGCCGGCAGGTGTGAACGCCATCGCCGCCGAATAGAACGCGAGCAGCCGTCCTTCCGGTTCGGAGAACACATGGCGCTCGACCGTTCGCTCCTGCGCGGCCGAGCCGCGCGCGGCGAGGAGCCCGAGAACCGTAACCGCGATGGTGATGTACCGCTGTCGATACGTGTACAGCCCTGCCCCCACTATCGGCAACGGTACACCCCCAAAAAGACGGAAAGCAGCGGCCGGACGCCAGCCGCCTAACGAACGACGATCCGGCCCGTCATCCCGCTGTGGATGCTGCAGTTGTACGTGAAGTTACCCGGCGTGGTGAACGTCCGGCTCACCGTCGTCGAGTAGGACTCGGAGATCGAGGCCGGGGCACCGGTGGTTTGAACGAATGTTACGGTATGGCTGAGTCCACCGAAGTTCCACGTTACCGAGCCGCCGGCCTGGATCGCCACCACTTTCGGAGTGAACAGGTAGTCGCCCGAACTGGCCACCACGTCGGCATCGCTGGACAGCACGCCCGTCACGTTCAGCGGAACGGACGCGGTCTTCGTGATCGATCCCATGGATAGCGACACGTTGATGGTCGTCGTGCCGGCGTTGAGACCAAGCACCGCTCCGGTATTGTCCACCTCGGCGATCGCCGCGCTTCCCGAGGTGAAGGTGGGTGACGGCGCGTTCACGATCACACCGCCATTCGCGTCGAACGCCTGGACGGCAATCGATTGACTCGTGCCGGCCGCGAGGGTCAACGCCTGCACGCTGGTGGTGATCGAGCCCAGCGTCTGCGTGTTGCCTGGAGGCGGTGGCGGAGGCGGCGGCCCGGTTGTGCCACCATCATCGCCGCCTCCGCCTCCACATCCAAGCAGCGCCGACGTGACTACGAGGCAGGTCAAACGAATGACTCGCATGCGTCCTCCGGGGTGTTCTGAGCGCTTCGGTCCGTCGCACAGGCGGACTTCCACGCGCGGATGCTATAGCACTCCGGCGCCCGCCGATACCGAAACCCGGTGAAGGTCCTGTTCGCGGCGGTGAACAGCGTTTTGCCGACGGTAAGCGCGTCAGCTTTCCATCAAATCCCTGATGCGTTTCCGGTAGCTCTTGCCGGACTGAAGGCGCGTTCCATCGGCCAGGACCAGGATCCAGTCGCCCTGGAACCAGGGCTGGAACTCGCGGATCCGCTCGAGGTTCACGATCGTCGAGCGATGGATCCGTACGAACTTCGTCGACGGCAGTCGCTGTTCGATCTGGGCCATCGTGGCACGATGGTCGTGCACGTTCTTGCCGACATGTATGCGAACGAGATCGTCGGCGGCCTCGATCCAGTCGATGTCGGCGACACGCAGGTACAGCACCCGCTCTCCGGCGCGGATCGCCAGCCGTTCGGCTGCGATCGCTGGTGAGAGCCGCTCCAGCGCTTCTGCAAGGGGTCGGTTGTCGTGCTTGGCGGAGCCCGATCGGATCAGACCCACCACACGATCGATTGCGCTATTGAACCGCGCGCGATGCACGGGCTTGAGCACGTAGTCGAGGGCATGGACCTCGAACGCCTCGACCGCATGTTGGTCATGCGCCGTAACGAACACGACCGGCGGCATGCGGTCGGCACCGATGGTGCGGACCACCTCGAGCCCGTCCAGCCCGGGCATCTGCACGTCGAGGAGCACGAGGTCGGGTCCGAGTGATTGGATGCGTTCCACGGCGGTGCGCCCGTCGCCACACTCGGCGATGACCTGGACGTCGCCGCGATCCTCGAGCAGTGCTCGCAGGTGGCCGCGGGCGACGGGTTCATCGTCCACGACCAGTGCGCGAATCCGGTTGTCGTTCATGTCCCCACCGCTTCGCGCGGCCAGCGCGGTTCGGTGTGGTAGGGAATCTGGATTCGCACGACGAACCCGCCGCTTGATTGCGGACCGGCCTCGAACGTGTGGTGTGTCCCATAGAGCGACGCGAGCCTGGCGCGCGCGTTGCCAAGTCCCACACCCTCGGTCAGTGAGGGCGAACCCCGCGTTCCGACGCCGTCGTCGCTCACTTCCAGCGAAAGGGTCCCGTCCCTCCGCATCACGACGATGAGGAGGTTGCCGGCGGTCACGCGAGGCGTAATGCCGTGCTTGATGGCGTTTTCGACGAGCGGCTGCAGCAGCAGGCTCGGGACCATGGCATCACGAGCGGCGGGGTCGATCTCGAAGCGCACCGAAAGGCGGTCCGGGAACCTGACGAGCTGGATATCGAGATAATGCCGCAGCACCTCCAGTTCCCGGTCGAGCCGGACCTCCTGCTCACCGGCGGTGCCTAACGACACACGCAGCAGTTCACTCAGCCCGGTGACCATGCGCTCGGCTGAGGGCGGGTCCTGGTGCACGAGGGCGGTGATGGTGTTGAGCGTGTTGAACAGGAAGTGCGGCTGGAGCTGCAACCGGAGCGCCTGGAGCCGGGCCTGGTCGAGCCGCGACTGGAGCTGTTCGCTCTCCCGCGCCGCCTCGGAGAATCGCCGCGACAGGCGTTCCTGCCAGTGGGCAGCGTAGGTGGCGACGGCCCCGGCGCAGGCCAACAGCAGCAACTTGGCGCCTTCGTCCAGCCAGGAGACCGAGTCAGAGGTGCTCGCGGCAACGGGGCTCACCACCATTGTGAGGCTTCCGGCGAATACGAAGGCCAGGAGGACCAGCGCGTATTCGCCGACGACCAGCCCAGAGATCCAGGCCGCCTTGCGAGTCGACGACGCCACCGGCACCGCCGCCAGGATCACGAAGTAGGCGGCGACGATGGGAGCCTTGAGCGCCATCTGCGACGAATACGCAAAGCCGTACGCCGCGATGAGCGCCGTGACGGCCGTAACGTCAACGACCGAGTTGGTCACCGACAACCAGTCCGGCAACCGCTCGCGCTGATAGAAGAGCCGGTGCTGGCCGACCGTCCACGACACGGTGATGGCCAGCAACGACGCGTTGACGATGTTCAGCGCCCGCGGCAGCGATGGCGCATAGGCGAGCGCCGCTCCGCACAGCAGCGCCAGCACCACCAGTCGCACCGCATTGAGCAATCGTTCGGCACGATCCCGCTCCGCCGCCAGCAGTCGCTGCTGGTGGTCGACCGACGACTCACGATTGACGATTGACGATTGACGATTGACGATTTGGGATTGGGGATTGGGG
>CAMPKM010000296.1 GCA_946887155.1 uncultured Gemmatimonadota bacterium | reverse complement strand
CGGCAGGGAACCCCGGCCAGCGCTTGGTGGCCCAGATGCTTCCCGGCGCCAGGGCAATCAGCGGATCTGCCGATGCGTTCGATGCCCCGAGCAGTCGTTCCACCGCGTCGGCGTCCGCCGCGGAGGGAAAGAGTCGTGGTGTGAGCGACGCCCGATCGACGATGGCCGCGTCACCCACCGCCAGCCGCAACAGCCGCTCGGCGTGATGCTGGTCCGCGCGATAACGGACGCGTCGCGTGTACAGCCACCGGCCGGCCGACGTGTCGAACCCGACCCGATCCCGGTACCCGCCTAACGCCGCAAGCGCCGCGGATCGCGGCGATCCCTGCACGCAGTAGGCGACGGCGCCACGACCCGGCCCGATTGCCTTCGCCATGCGCCAGAGCCCCCCGATTCCGCCTTCGGAGCCCCGCTTGTCGAACGGGATCACGCGCCGCACATCAGGGTTACCGGCGAGCAGCGGTGCCGCGGCTGGCGTGGTGACGACGTCCACCGGACCGCGCGTCGCCAGCATGGCGATCAGCGGAGTGGTGAGCACCACGTCGCCCAGGTAGGACGTCTGAATGACCAGGGACGCGCTCAAGGGGCCACAGGCCACGAGCCACACGCCACAGGCGTGCGCGAAATGGGCGCCGGTGGCGGCGTGACGAGGATGGATCGCGCGTCGATCGTGTGTTCGCTTCGCCGATGACCAGAAGTCGAGCGAATCAGTCGCACCGGGATGGTGTGTGCCCTGTGACCTGAGGCCTGTCAGTCAACCTGAAGGACCGCCAGAAACGCCTCCTGCGGTATCTCCACCGAACCCACCTGCTTCATCCGCTTTTTCCCCTCTTTCTGCTTTTCGAGCAGCTTGCGCTTTCGCGTGATGTCGCCGCCGTAACACTTCGCCAGCACGTCCTTCCGAAGCGGCTTCACCGTGGTTCGCGCGATCACCTTGTTCCCGATCGCCGCCTGGATCGCCACCTCGAACAGTTGGCGAGGGATCAGCTCCTTCAGCTTGTCGGCGATCTTCCGGCCCCACTCGTACGCCTTGTCCTTGTGGATGATCACCGAAAAGGCGTCCAGCAGGTCGCCGTTGATCAGCATGTCCAGGCGCACCAGCTCGCTCGTCCGGTAGTCGGCCAGCTCGTAGTCGAGTCCCGCATACCCGCGGCTGATCGTCTTCAGGCGGTCGTAGAAATCGAGGATGATCTCGCCCAGCGGGAAGTCCCATTCGAACTCGACCCGCGTCGGGTCCAGGTACTTCATCCCCTTGTACACACCCCGCCGGTCCGTGCCTAACGTCATGATCGGGCCGATGTAGTCGGCCGGCGACACGATCCGCGCCTTCACGAAGGGCTCGTCGACGTGGCTGAGGTTCACCGCCGCCGGCATCTTCGATGGGTTCTCGATCAGCTCCATCGTGCCGTCGGTGTGGTAGACGTGGTACTCCACGTTAGGCACGGTGGTCACCAGGTCCAGGTCCCACTCCCGCTCCAGCCGCTCCTGCACGATTTCCATGTGCAGCAGGCCGAGGAAGCCGCAGCGGAACCCGAACCCGAGCGCGGTCGACGTCTCCGGCTCGTATTTCAGCGACGCGTCGCTCAACTGCAGCTTCGCCAGCGCATCGCGCAGGTTCTCGTATTGCGTCGTGTCGGTCGGGTAGATGCCCGCGAACACCATCGAGTGCACGTCCTTGTAGCCGGGGAGCGCCTCGGCGGCGTGGTGTTCGGCGTCGAAGATCGTGTCACCGGCCCGCGTCTCGGCCACCGACCGGACGTTCGCCAGCACGTACCCGACCTCGCCCGCCGTCAGCTTCGGCGCCTTCACCTGGCGCAACTGCAGGTAGCCGACTTCGGCGACTTCATACTCCGCGTCGTTCGCGCCGAACGTGATGTGCATACCCGGCGACAGCTCGCCATCGACCACGCGCACGCTCGGGATCGCGCCGCGATACCGGTCGTAATACGAGTCGAAGATCAGCGCCCGCAACGGCGCGGACGGGTCGCCGCGCGGCGCCGGCACCCGCTTGACGATGGCCTCGAGCAGTTCGGGAATGCCCTTTCCTTCCTTGGCACTGACGAGGAGGATGTCCTCCGGGTCGGCGCCAATGAGGTCGTGGACTTCCTGCTTGCGCCGCTCGGGCTCCGCGCCCGGCAGGTCGATCTTGTTCAATACCGGCACGATCTCCAGGCCGGCGTCGAGCGCGAGGAACAGGTTCGAGAGCGTCTGCGCCTGGATCCCCTGCGAGGCGTCTACCACAAGGATGGCGCCTTCACAGGCCGCGAGTGACCGCGAGACCTCATACGTGAAGTCCACGTGCCCCGGCGTGTCGATCAGGTTCAGCTCGTAAAGCTGGCCGTCGCGGGCGTCATACGTCATGCGAACCGCGTTGAGCTTGATGGTGATGCCGCGCTCACGCTCCAGGTCGAGCGTGTCGAGCACCTGGTCCTTCATCTCCCGCTTTTCGAGCGCGCCAGTGACTTCGATCAGGCGGTCGGCCAGTGTGGATTTGCCGTGATCGATATGTGCGACAATGCAGAAGTTGCGGATCTGCTGGAGTTTCAAAAGAAGTCGTGAATCGTGAGACGTGAATCGTGCTTGGGCATGGCGCCGTCGGCGGTGCTGAATAATAGTCGAGCCGCTCCACCAGCCGATGAAAAAGAACGTCCCGGAAGGGAAGCCTTCCGGGACGCTCTGCGACTGTGTGCTTTGGGCTGCGGTTACTGTGGCGGCTTCTTCTTCCCGGTCGTGGAGGTCCCGCCGAGCGACGTCGCCGGTTTCCTGGAAGATCCTCCGCTGCTGCCCGAAGCCTTGGCCGGGCGTGAACCCGTGTCGCGATCACGGGCGCTGCTGCCGGCGCGGGAATCGGGCGAACGCGTCGTGGTGCCGAAGCCTGTGCGCGAACGCGTGGGCTCCCGAACCCGGTCGGGTGTGCTCTTTGCCTTCGTCGACTCGCGCGATGGAGGCTGCATCCTGCTCGCGTCAGCTGTGGCACTCTTCTCCGGCTTGCTATCAGCGCCGATGCGATCGAATCCGCTGCGCGATGCATCCGTCGCATCGGCGGACCCGCGTTCACGACGCGCATCATCGTCTTTCATCTTTCGCGTCGCGCGCGCCGGGATCGACATGATGCCATCCAGCCCCGTGCCGTCGTTGATCCGGTCGAACCGCCCCGATGTCCCGTTTGCTTCTGCTACGACCGGTGCCTTGGGGAACAATTGGTCCTTGATGCCGCCCTTGCCCGGCAACGAGTCCGACGGATCGCCATCGCCACCGCCGGGAATTCCGCCACCGCCGTTGATGTCAGTCGGGAAGCGCGCAATCCTGGAGACGCGGCCGAGGCAACTCGGGAATACGGAGAACGTCAGCCACGAATAGCACTCGTAGCGGTCGAACAGGCTGTTGCACAGCGAGAAATACGGGTAGTTCATCCGCTCCCAGCTGCTGAACTGCGCCAGGAAGGTGCGCCCGCCGATGATTGGCCTGAACCCGTAAAACGCGCCGAAGGCGTTCGGACTGCATAACGCATAGGCGTTCATCGCCGCGTTCCCGAACTGCGAGTAGTAGTCGACGTCGTAGTCGTACGGTGTATCGACGGACCACAGCACCCGCGCCGCGAACCGGTCGATCAACACGTCGGGGCGCCGCGCGATACCGCGGTTCGCGACCGTGAACGCGCTCCATCCGCCGACCCGGTCGAAGTCGCGATTCTCGAAGTTGGCAAAGTCGAGCGGTGCGTAACTGGCGAGCGCGAAGACGTATCCGCCAAAGCTTCCGTTGGCGACAAACGAAAAGTCGCCGCCGAGACGCTGGTTTCTCGCGTAGTAAACCTGGTCGGCCCGCACCGCCGAGCGCTGGTTCCGCGACTCGGGATACAAAATCGTCAGGCGGCCATCGCCATCCACGTGCGCCACCGTCACGTAGGCATTGTCGTCGACCTGGAAGCGCACGCGAAGCGGCCCCCCGTACCCACGATTGCCTTCGATCGCGACACGCACCTGCGGCGCCTCGTCGTCCCACGAGGTGGTCGGCCGGTCATTCCATCGCACAGTCTGCGACTGCGCGGCCAGCGTCGAGGAAACGCCCACAACGATGGCGCTCGACAACATCAGGGTCCTGATCATACGACCTCCGACCGAAAACCGCGGACCATTCCGCGAAGGGGAAGCGACCACCCTGGTAGGAAACTAACAAGGCCGGCAGCGACTGCCAGAACCTTGGTATCTTCGTGTGCGAAAGGCATTTGACCCCACTCTGCCCGACGTCTACCTTCCGCCTCCCATGCCCGCAGCCGCACCCACCCGCGCTGACCTGATCGATCCGGCGTCGCTGGCGTCGCTCGGTCGGATCGAAATCATCGCCCGATGGGTCGTGGACGGTTTTCTAAGCGGGCTACACCGTTCACCCAAGAAAGGTTTCTCGGTCGAATTCGCCGAGTTCCGGCCCTACCAGCCCGGCGACGATCTGCGGTTCATCGACTGGCGCGTCGTCGCCCGCGCCGATCGCTGGGTCGTCAAGCAGTTCGAGGAGGAAACCAACACCCGGGCCGCCATCGTGCTCGACGTCAGCCGATCGATGGACTGGACCGGTTCCCCCGAGCGGCTCACAAAACTGCGG
>CAMPKM010000295.1 GCA_946887155.1 uncultured Gemmatimonadota bacterium | reverse complement strand
GTCAGACGCTCTTTTTGCAAAACGGCGTCTGACCCCGTTTTGCAAAAAGAGCGTCTGACCCCGTTTCTTTCCGGGCTAGCGGCGGCGCGGTGGGATGAGGTGACGCCGGTCGCGCCGGTCTTCGAGCCGGTCGCGGATGTCTTCGCGTCGATCACGCCGGTTTTCGAGCCGGTCGCGGACGTCCTCACGCCGGTCCCGCCGATCCTCGAGCCTGTCCCGCAGCCCGCCGTTAGGGAGAGCGTCGCGGCGGTCTTCGAGCCGGTCGCGCCGATCCTCGCGCCGATCCCGCCGATATTCCAATCGATCCCGCCGGTCTTCGCGCCTGTCGCGCACATCCTCGACGCGGTCACGCAGTACCGGACGACGGGCAGGACCCTGTGCCATCAATGGAGTGGCACCAACCACGATGAACAACGCCGCAGCCAGCGAATTCACTGCCATTCGTGACGAACGCATAACGAGCAACCTCCGTGCTGTTCTGTTACCTGGTTGTTGGTGCGGCCAGGCTTGCAGGGAGGACGACGTCCGGCGGCGCGGCGTTAAGCAGATGAGGCTAGCCGACGTACCGGCGATCTATTGCGCCCGCGCATCACAGACAAATCTGCTCGTTCAAGACCCCTGAACATTTGCTGAACCGTCCCTGCGCCGACACCTCCGCGAAAATTCGCCTGATTCGCGGCAACTCGTTTCTCCGTCTGTTGACCCGCGGCGCAATCCGTTCACATCCGGCCGACCCCCAAATCCGCGCAGGCTGAAGTAAAAAGAAGAGCCCCCGCGGAAGATGGGTTTCGCATCGTCGGCGGGGGCATTTCCGCGGGCGGTGATTGACGAGTTGGATCGAGGCGCCGACACCGGAGTGTCAGTCACGTCAATCATCTTGCCCTCGTCGAACGGGTTCGACTCAGGTGTCCCGCAGCCCGCGAGACTTCAGTTGTGTCCAGCGACCTCACAACCCGCATTTCGATTCGAACTTTCGAAATGCCACGTTACGATGACGTCTCACCGGAACGCATTCCGCAATCGCAAACCCGTCACGAAAGCGGAGTGCGAATATATCTCGACCGGCAATCGGGTCAAGAAAAACCTTTCGACACGGTTTTCCTGAACGTTTGCACGTGCTCTGGTGGAGAAATTTGTTGAGTACTGCAGTTTTCGCGATTTAAGGGCGGATTTTCGCGGTGGGTCAACTGTAGGACCGAGTAGTCGGGGATCGGGGCGGATTTTCGCGGTGGGTCAACTGAATGAGGACCGAGTTGTCGCGGATTTTGCGAATTTCCGCGAATAAAAGCAGTTGCTTTACTGGATACGCAGGTGAGCGGGGGACGGTGGCCTGCTGGATCGTGGGCTGAGGTGATGCGGAGGCTACTTGCGCAATTTTCAGGAAACTGCGGGATTGTGGTTGGATCAGCACGGAGTTCGTCATGCGTCATAGCCTCCTGTCGGCGTCGCTGTCGCTCACCCTGGCGCCCATCGCGTTCGCGCAACAACCGCCGACGCGTACGCTCTCGAAGCCACAAGTCGAATTCGCCGAGCCGTTTACGGATATCGGCTCAGTACGAGAGCTGAGTGACGGCCGCGTCATTGCCGTGGACGCGCGTGAACTGAACGTCAAGCTGATCGATTTTCGCGCCGGTACGGCGACGGTGATCGGCCGGAATGGTCAGGGGCCCGGCGAGTACCAATGGCCCAGGCTCCTGTTCGCGCTGCCGGGCGATAGTACCCTGCTGCAGGATGCCGCGGGGAACCGCCTCATGATCATACAGCCCGATGGAAAGCCTGGGGGGTTCTTCGATCCCGCGGAAATCGAGACAGACTCGGGGCTGGCGCGAATTCGGCAATTCCACGTGCGCTTCGCGAATGGAAGCCGATATCTCTTCGGCCAGGCGCAACCCATCCGCATCGGTGCAAACGGTACGCCGGAGCTAACCGATCACTACGCGATCGAGCGACTCGACTTCTACACGAAGAAACGCGACACGGTTGCCCTCGTTCCGCTCCGTAAAGATCCCTCACGCCGCGTGATTGCGGGCGCAGGCGTAGTATCCAGCCCGAGTATGGCGGCCTGGCCTGTCTGGGAGCATTGGCTGGTTGCACCGTCTGGACGCATAACGTTCGTTGAACCCGATCCGTATCGCGTGAATAACCTCGGTACCGACGGAAGCGTCACGGAGCATTCACCGATCCCATACGAACGCGTTCGTGTCAACGACGCGTTGAAGAAAGAGCATGAGAAGGAACGATCGGCACCGTCGATGGCGATGCGCTACAATCGCGGTGGTGGATCGACCATGGAACTCATGCGCAGGCCCTATACGCCGCCCAAAGAGTGGCCGGATTTCCTGCCGCCCTACAAGGGTACCGGCACGTACGCTCCTGACGGTATGCTCTGGATCCAGCGGATGACCGCCGCCGGCCGGCCTCCGCTCTATGACATCATCGACGCCGGCGGAAAACTGTTCGAGCGTGTCGAACTGCCGGCGCGCACCAAACTGGTCGGCTTCGGTGCCAGCTCGCTCTACCTCGTCAGGCTCGACGAGGACGACCTCCAGTATCTCCAGCGGTACACGCTTCCAACCACCGCAAGGCCCTGATTATCCCGTCGCTTTCGCGGGTACTCGAGCTCCGTATCTCTGGGTGAGATATCCCACGATCAAGCCGACCAGTGAACCGGGGATGAGGATCTCCCAGAAATAGACTTCGCCCGTCGGCCCGTTAGGCATCATGGCGATGGGCAGCGCGAACAGCGCACCCATGGCCAGACCGAACAGGACCCCGTACGCGAGGTTGTTCACCTTTTTCGCGAACCAGCCGATCAGGATGCCGGCGATCAGGCCCTTGCCCATCGATCCGGCAACGATTCCGGCGATTTGTGGCGCCACTTCGGGCGCGGACACGAGTGCCGTCAATCCGTCGAAAACACCCAGGACTCCACCAGCGAGGAGTCCAAGCACCGGCTTGTTCATCTGTCGTGCTCCATTGAAGTAAGGATCGTGCGCGAAGCGTCGTCACAAACGGATTAGGTGGCGAACGGCCGGGTCATTACACGCCACGCCACCACAGAATGAACAGCCGCATCGTCAGGTACGCGAGAAGCAGCAGGATCAGCGGCCGGTTCCTGCGGTAAAACCGCGCCGCCTTCTCCAGGACACTCTCCGAGTGGGCCGACACTGGCAGGCCATCCAGCCACGAACGCACGTCGGCGGCCAGGGCATCGACGCTCCCGTAACGTTCACCCACACGCTCCGCCGTCGCGCGCGTGACGATCGCCCTGAGCGCCGCTGGAACATGGTCGGCGCCGAGCAGGTCGCGGAGGAGGATGCCGAGGCTGTACACGTCGGCGCGCGCGTCCACGGCGGTGCGGTCTCCGGACAATTGCTCCGGAGCCATGAACCCGGGAGTTCCTATCGCCACACCGTCGCCCGTCCGGTCGTCGGACGCAGAAACCGCGACCGATGAATCGACCGAACTCTCACCGGTCACTTTCGCCACACCCCAGTCGAGGACGACCACTTCCCCGAAGGCGCCGACCATCACGTTCGATGGCTTGAGATCGCGATGAATCACCCCTCGCGAATGGGCGAAGGACACCGCATCGCAGACCGACAGGAAACGACGGAGCCGCTGCCCGCGGCCTTCCTCTCTGACCTGCTCGTCCAGCCGGCGACCGCGAACGAGTCGCATGGTGTAGTACGGCCGGCCGTCGGCCAGCGAACCGGCGTCGTGAACGGCGACGATCCCGGGATGCTCCAGCGACGCCAGCACCCGCGCCTCCCGCTCGAGGCGATGCACCAGTTCGTGCTGATCGACTTCGGCCGGAAGCACTTTCAGAGCGACGTCACGCTGCAGCGTGCGGTCCGTCGCCCGGTAGACGGCACCCATTCCGCCACGTCCGATCAGCTCGTGGATGTCGTACCGTTCCCCGGCATCGGGACGGTCCACCGCCTCACGAAGCCGCTCGATGGCGGCATCCGTCAGGTGCGTCACGCCTCACGACCCAGCAACGCCCGCGCTTCCTCACGAAACTCGGCGTCCGAGCCGGTCAGCGACCGCAGGGTGTCGAGGACGTGCCCGCGGAACCGTCCCCGCGCCCAGTGCAGGTAGTTGGCGACCTGCGTGACAGGCAGACCGAACCGGCCGGCGAGATCGGCATAACGAGGATTGTCATCGGCGCCGTCTACGTCGTGCGCAACGAAGACGTCATAGGTCCGCTGTCGCCCGGAAGACTCGCACTCGAGCCGAAGCCGTTCGAGTGACAGGGTCATCACACTGCGGACCCATTCCTGTTCGAAGAGCTGGTCGACCGCGGCGTCGATGGACGCCGACGTTTCCTCGAGCGGTACCGCGGTGAGGTGGCCGCCCCGCTTGAGCCGATGCGCCCCTTCGTGCGCCGTTCGGGCGAAGTCCTGCAGGCACGTGCGGAGGAACGTGCGGAATCGCCCCCGGTTCCGGTCGTAGCGCGCCAGCCACTCCCGCTCGAGCGCGTGCGCAAAAAAATCATGCGCCAGGTCCTCGGCATCGGGCGCGTCGAGCGACCACTGCTTTCGCAGTACGGCAATGACGGGGCCTCGATAGGCGTTGACCACCAGGTCGACCGCCCGCGAC
>CAMPKM010000294.1 GCA_946887155.1 uncultured Gemmatimonadota bacterium | reverse complement strand
GGGTCAGACCCGGGGTCAGACCCGGGGTCTGACCCCGGGTCTGACCCCGAACTCGGGGGGCTGCCTGCTCGGCAGGACGTGGCGGTGGGGCGTCAGGTTGCTCCTGCGTCACCGGGAGTTGGCGCGACGCCGCGGGCTTTGGCGCATCGGGCGAGCGCGGCACCCATGCCGGCAACTCGACGGTGTCCTGGAGGCGGATCACTTCCTCGGGAACATCCTCGACCGACGAGATGAAGGCTTCGCCTTCACCCGTTGGTTCGCTGACCCGCTCGGTGCCCATCTCCTGGCGAAGCTCGAGCAGCGTAAGGACGCGCGTCTCGCCGTCTTCCGAGCGCAGCGTCACGCGCTCACGGAAGATGTCGTTCACGATCACCTTCTCCTGGCCCTTCGTCGTGGCAACGATCTTACCTTCCTTCGGGAATCGTTTCCGCTGCTGGACGTAGAATTCATGCTCATACCGAAGACAACACATCAGGCGACCACAAGCGCCGGAGATCTGGCTGGGATTCAGCGACAGTCGTTGTTCCTTCGCGACGCCAAGGTTGACCGGACGCAATTCCGGCAGCCACGAAGCCGAGCAGTATTCTCGCCCGCAACGTCCGATGCCGGAGAGTCGCTTGGCCTCGTCACGCACGCCGATCTGTTTCAGCTCGATGCGCGTACGGAACGCCGACGCCAGCTCCCGCACCAGGTTCCGGAAGTCGACACGCTTTTCGGCGGTGAAGAAGAACGTGAGCTTGCGCCGGTCCCAGCGCCACTCGGCGTCGGAGAGCTTCATCGCGAGCCCGTTGGCGCGGACTCGTTCAGACGCTTTCCGGCGCGCCGACTCGTCCTGTTCGCGCAGCTCGCGCAATCGGTTCAAGTCCTCGGTCGTGGCCAGGCGGCGTGCGGTCTGCGAGACCGGACTTTCACCCGGACCGTGCGCCGTCCCTTTCGCCCGGACCTGGGCGAGTTCGCCCACCGCATGGACGTGCCCGAGATCCTCGCCCCGGTCGGCCTCGACGACGACGGCTGACTTGAGCGCAGGCGGATCTTCTCCTTCCCAGAGGAAGAATTCCTTCCTGTTGCCTTTGAAGCAGACTTCAATCAACAAAGTTGGTGGAGTTGTCGAGTAGTTGAATTGATGAGTTTGCCAGTGGGGACGTTGGCGAGGCAGGGAGTCACAGCCCTGATTCAACTTACCAACTCACCGACTTACTCAGCCCACGCCCCCATCTTGAGAAACTTCTCCCGGCGGCGGCGAACCAGTTTGTCCGGTTTGAGGCGGCGCAGATCCTCGAGGTTCCGGATGAACGCTTCCTGCAGCGCGGCGGCCGTGGCCTCGTGATTGACGTGCGCCCCGCCCACCGGTTCGGGCACGATTTCGTCGATCACCTTGAGGTCCTGCAGCTCCGGGGACGTGATGCGCAGCGCCGTGGCAGCCCGTTCGCGCATCTCGATGCTCTTGCCGTCCTTCCAGAGGATGGCCGCGCACCCTTCGGCCGTGATGACCGAATAGACCGCGTTCTCGAGCATCAGCACGCGGTCCGCCACACCTAACGCGAGCGCGCCGCCGGATCCGCCCTCGCCGATGACCGTGGCGATGAGCGGCACCTGCAGCCGGCTCATCTCGAACAGGTTCCGGGCGATGGCCTCGGACTGGCCACGTTCCTCGGCGCCAAGGCCCGCCCACGCGCCCGGCGTGTCGATCAACGTGAACACGGGGACGTGGAATTTTTCCGCCAGCTTCATGAGCCGCAGCGCTTTTCGGTATCCCTCGGGATGCGGCATCCCGAAGTTGCGACGCAGGTTTTCCTTCGTGTCGCGACCTCGCTGGTGACCCATCACCATGACCGTTTCGCCCTCGAGTCGCGCCCAGCCACCCACGATGGCGGCGTCCTCGCGGAAGAGCCGGTCGCCCGCCAGCTCGATGAAGTCGGTGAAGCAGAGCCGGATGTAGTCGAGGGTGAACGGTCGCTTTGCGCTTCGCGCCACCTGCAGCCGCTGGAGCGGCGACAGGTTGCGGTACACTTCCTGGCGCAACGCCGTGAGCTTCTTCTCGAGTGGTGCGATCTCTTCGTCGACCGTGAGCTGCTGGTCGCCGGCGAGCTTCTTCAGCTCATCGATCTGCTTCTCGAGTTCGAAGATCGGCTTTTCGAACTCGAGCGTCGGAGTGGATGCCATCGTCAGGCGACCCTGACCAGCTTGACCCGGCCGGGCCCGAGCAGTGCCCGCAGCTCGGCCAGGGCGGCGCCGTTGGCGGCCACCTTGATACTCCGCGACCGCAGTCGCGCCGCGCGACCGTTTTCATCCTTCCATCGCACTTCGAGGGGCGCCGAACCGGGGTGCGCGTCGAGAACCGCCCGCACGTCCTTGAAGACGTCAGGCAGCAACTCGGCGGCGACCGATGAGTCGTCGGCTGATGACCGGGAGGGCGCCAGTTCGATCGATACCGCTACCTGGCCACTCACCCGTAGCTCCTCGAAGCGCTGAACCGTTTCGACAATGAAGGTGGGGTTGTCGCCGCCCTGATCTCTGCGGGAATATCCGCCCTTGATCAGCATGGGCACGTCCGTCAGCACCCGGTGAGCCAGGGCGGCCCAAGCTTCCGGGAAGACGAGTATCTCCGAAGATCCGGAGAAATCCTCCACTGTCAACCGGGCGAACTCCGCCCCAGTTCGCTTGGAGACCTGCTTCTTGAACGCCGTTACCACGGCGCCGATTGACACAGCCCCTTCGCTCCAGGTGCCAAGCTGCGCAACCGTATGGGATGCAAAGAGCTCGGCTTCTGCCCGGAACGGCTCCAGCGGGTGTCCGGAGATATAGAAGCCAAGGATCTCTTTCTCGCGCGTGAGCCTCTCGCTTTCGGTCAACGGAGCGAGGTTAGGCAGGAGCTGGTTCCTGTCGGCTACCCGACCATCGCCCTCGGCCATCTCCACCAGCCCGCCGAACAGCGAAGCCTGACCCGCCTCCCGCTCTTCGGCCTTGAGCGACGCTTCCTGGATGGCCGTGTCGAGCACCGCAAGGAGTTGCGCGCGATGACCCGGAAGGCTGTCGAGCGCTCCCGAGTGAATGAGCGCTTCGAACACCCTCTTGTTGCACAGCCGGAGGTCGACTCGCTCGGCGAGATCGTACAGGCTTTCGAACGGCTTCTCCTGTCGCGCGGTGAGGATCGAATCGATCGCGCCACGGCCGACATTGCGAATCGCCCCCAGCCCGAAGCGCATCTTCTGGTCGCTGATGACCGTGAACTTGTAGCCCGACTCGTTCACGTCAGGCGGCAGCACTTCGAGTCCCAGTTCGCGCGACTCGTTGATGAACTTGACCACGCTGTCGGTGTCGCCGATCGCCGATGACAACAGCGCCGCCATGAAGTCGGCCGGATGATGGCACTTCAGCCAGGCGGTGTGCAGCGAAATGATCGAGTACGCGACCGAGTGCGACTTGTTGAAGCCGTAGCGGCCGAACGTCTCGATCTGTGCCGCCAGTTCCTCGATGACGCGCTGGTTGTAGCCACGGGCGATCGCCTTTTCGATGAACTTGCCCAGCTCCTGCTGGATCAGGTCCTTGTCCTTCTTGCCGACCGCCTTGCGAAGCATATCGGCTTCGGCGAGCGAGATGCCCGCCAGGACCTGCGCGATGCGCATCACCTGTTCCTGGTAGGTGATGACGCCGTAGGTCGCTTCGAGGATGGGCTGGAGTTCGGGCAGGGCGTAGGCGACCGCCTCTTCTCCGCGCTTCCGCCGCTGGTACACCCGATGCATCCCTGCATCCAGCGGACCGGGCCGCATCAGCGCGCTCGACGCCACGAGGTCGTCGAACCGGTCGCAACGCATGGCGCGCAGCATGTCCGTCGCTAGCGGCGACTCGAACTGAAACACGCCAACGGTGCGACCCAGGCGCAGCATGCGGTACGTCTCGGGGTCGGCGAGATCGACCTTGCTCAGGTCGGGCCTGACGCCGGTACGACTCTGGATCGACTCGAGCGTATCATGAATGACAGTAAGAGTCGTTAGGCCGAGGAAGTCCATCTTGAGCATCCCCGACTGCTCGAGCGCCGTCATGTCGTACTGCGTCACGATGACCCGGGAATCGGCCGCCCCGTTCGATTCCCGAGTCCCCATTCCCGATTCCCGTTTTGTCTTCAGTTCCTGCGTCATCACCGGCACGTATTCGTCCAGCGGACCGGGGGCGATGACGACGCCGGCCGCGTGAACACCGGTATGCCGCGACAGTCCCTCGAGCTCGACGGCGTAATCGAGCAACCGCCGATGCCGTTCGTCGTCGCGGTACAGCTTCGCGATCTCGGGGATCTTCTCGACGGCCTCTTTCACCGACAGCGAGAAGTTTGGCTGGTTGGGAATCAGCTTTGCCAGCGCATCCGTCTCGGCCGGCGTGAAGCCGAGCACGCGGCCCACGTCCTTCACCGCCGCGCGCGACTTCAGCGTCCCGAACGTGACGATCTGCCCGACGGCGTCCTTTCCGTATTTCTCGCGGACGTAGTCGATGACCTCCCCGCGCCGCTCGAAGCAGAAGTCGACGTCGATGTCGGGCATCGACACGCGTTCGGGATTGAGGAATCGCTCGAACAGCAGGTCGTAGGGCAGCGGGTCGAGGTCGGTGATGCCCAGCGCCC
>CAMPKM010000293.1 GCA_946887155.1 uncultured Gemmatimonadota bacterium | reverse complement strand
TGCTGGAAAGCGAATAGTTTGGACATGAGAAGGGTTCGTTTACCGGGGCTACGCGGGATCGCGCCGGTGTCTTCGAGGCGGCGTCAGGCGGCACCCTGTTCCTCGACGAGATCGGGTCGACATCGCCGGCGCTGCAGGCACGCCTGCTGCGCGCGCTGCAGGAACGCGAAGTCACGCGCGTTGGTGCGACGTCGCCAACGTCAGTGGACGTCCGGGTCATCGCCGCGACCAACCGTGACCTGCGGGACCTCGTGAAGGAAGGCACCTTCCGTGACGATCTGCTCTACCGATTGAACGTGTTTCCGCTCGCGGTGCCGCCGTTGAGGGAGCGAGCGAGTGACATCCCACTCCTCGTGGAATACGGATTGAGCACGCTCAAGGAGCGCCTGCCTGACGCGACGGCACTATCGTGTTCTCCGTTCGCGACACGATTGCTTCGTGAGTACGCGTGGCCGGGCAACGTCAGGCAATTGCTGTCGGTGCTCGAGCACTCGGCGATTTCTTCCGGAGGCGGGCGTATCGAGGCGCAACACCTGCCGGAGGAGGTGCGCGCCGTGACGGATCGGTCGGTGAGTGGCCGTTACCGGGCGACGTTGCCGGAGGAAGACGAGCGTGCCGCCATCGAGTCAGCGTTGGCTCACTCGGGTGGAACGTTGTCGCGAGCGGCCGAACTGCTGGGGATGGGCCGAACGACGTTGTGGCGCAAGATCCGGTCGTACGGGATCGAGGCCTGACTGGCTTCAGCGGAGCCGAGGGAGGCCCGTTTTCGCGCCCCGGCGGTCGTTCCAGAGGATCGAACCGACCATGTAGAGCCCGAGCGCGCCCGCGATCACGAAGCCTAACGTGCCCAGTGTCCGCCAGTGCGGCAGCAACATGGCGCTGGCCACGATGATGCCGGCCAGTACCAGTCCGCTGAACACCCGGTTGGCGACCTTCTGAAGTCCCTCCACCAGGACGCTGACCTGCGGGACCTCGAGCTTCGCCGACAGTTCGTTGTCGGCGAGTTTCCTCGTAATCAGGTCGATGCGGCGCGGCAACGTGCCTAACAAATCCATGCCCTCGCTCAGCGCGCGATACATCAGGCGTGGATTCAACCGGCTGCGCATCCGTTCGGCCACGATCTCCAGCATGTTCTGTCGGACGGCGGCCGCGGGCTCGAAGGCCGGATCGAGCGCACGGGTCACACCGCCGAGGTGGACGAGCGTCTTTGCCAGGAGCGTGAGGTCGGCGGGAAGGCGCAGGCCCCGCTGGTATGACGTCGCAATCACCCGGTTCAGCAGGGCCCCCGCCTCCATCTCGGACAGGTCGGAACCGTAGGCATGCGACACCAGCTCGTTGACCTCTCGCGTGAATGCCGCGCGGTCGAATCCCTCGAGCGTGTCGCCCATCTCGATGAGCACTTCCGCCACGTCCTCGCCCTGGTCGTCGGAGAGACCGTAGAGCAGCCTCACGCACTGGTCGCGCAGCCGGGGTGAGAGGTGCGCCGTCATGCCGAAATCGATGAGCGCCAGCTTGGGCTCGAGCATGGTGGGCGCGACGGGTGCGATTTCGCGAGCTTCCCGCTCGGACCGCGCGATCTTCGTCGAGGCGGTTGGCTCATCCACGTTTCCGGCAAACGTGACGGCTTCAGCCGGCGTCAGCGGATTGGGTTCCGTGGGCAGGACGATGAAAACGTTTCCCGGATGCGGATCGGCGTGGAAATGTCCGTCGACCGCGATCTGCCGCAGGTACGCGCGCGTGAGCTCATCGGCGAGAACGTCCAGTTGCAGTTCGGCTCGCACCTCGGGAGGGATCTCGCTCACCTTGGTACCGCGAATTCGTTCCGCGGTCAGCACACGTTCGGTGGAGTACCCTTCGATGATGCGAGGCACGAGCAGCCGGGGAAATTCCGCGAGCTTGCGCCGGAAGTGCGCGCCATTGCGCGCCTCGATGCGATAGTCGAGTTCATCGGCCAGGGCACGCTCGAGTTGGCGGAGGATCCCCAGGAGGTCGACGCGCTTGCCGGCGGCCGTGTGGTCGGTGAGGAAGGTGGCCAGTTCGTGGAAGAACTCGATGTCGTCGGCCAGGACCTCGCGAATCTTCGGTCGCTGAACCTTCACGACCACGTGACGGCCGTCGGGCAGCGTCGCACCGTGCGCCTGCCCGAGGCTGGCGGTGCCTAACGGCTCGGTGTTGATGGCGAGGAACAGGTCGTCGACGCTGGCCGCCAGTTCCGACTCGATGATCGACGCCACCTCCGGGAACGGGAGTGGTTCGACATCGTCGTGCAGCCGTTCCAGTTCATCGATGTACGCTTCGGGCAGGAGGTCAGCCCGCGTAGCCAGCACCTGCCCCAGCTTGATGTACGCCGGCCCGAGCTCGGTGAGCCGCTTCCGGAATGCCTCGGCCGTCGCCTCGGTTTCGCCGATGTCACCGTCGCCGTTCCGATCGGCTTGCGCGAGCGCTGCCAACCCCTGTTCGCGGGCGAAGTCGGCGAGCCCGTACCGCGTGAAGAGACCGATGGTCGATGCCAGGCGCGGCAGGTGACGAGGTGCAAGCATAGGTACAGCATGCTACCGGTTGTGACGTGGTCAGGATCCCGCGGCGTTCATGAGGCTGCCAGGTGTCTGCAGCATGCCCGCGTAGCAACTTCCTACCAGTAGGGACTACTGTCGCTCACGAGAGGCTCTGGCAGGAACCAGCTCCGCAATCCCACTATTCGGCGACTCTCATCATGGCGGAACGAGAAATGTCGCCGAGCCTTCCTGCCTCTGCTGTCGCACTCGCGTTTGCAGCCACTGCGGCAACACTGGTGCTGCCTCGTCAGGGACAGAACGTGGCGATCGACGCCGACGACATCGGTGGTGTCGTCACCGGTGCGAGCGGACCCGAAGCAGGGGTCTGGGTGATCGCCGAAACGAGCGACCTGCCGACACGGTTTGCCCGCATCGTGGTCACCGATGATCGCGGGCGGTACCTGCTTCCCGATCTACCGGCCGCCAACTACCAGGTCTGGGTGCGCGGCTATGGCCTGGTCGACTCACCGAAGTCGCAATCGCGGCCCGGCCGGAACCTGAACCTGAAGGCGGTGCCGGCGCCTAACGCCAAGGCCGCGGCGGAGTATTACCCGGCCGGGTACTGGTTCTCCCTGCTGCAGGTCCCGGCGGAAAGCGAATTCCCGGGCACCGGACCTTCCGGGAACGGCCTGTCACCGAACTTCCGGAACCAGGGATCCTTCCTGCGCGCGATCAAGTCCGGCGGATGCTGGGCGTGTCACCAGCTTGGCAACAAGGCGACGCGTGAAATTTCTCCTGCCCTTGGCACCTTTGCGTCGCATGCCGACGCGTGGGATCGGCGAGTGCAGTCGGGTCAGGCCGGCGGCGGAATGTCCGCGAACCTCAACCAGTGGGGCCGACAGCGCATGGTGCGCATGTTCGGCGACTGGACGCAGCGCATTGCCGATGGTGAACTGCCGCCGGTGCCTCCTCGCCCAACGGGCATCGAACGGAACGTCGTGATCACGCAGTGGGATTGGGCCGATCCCAAGGCGTACCTCCACGACGTCGTCTCGACGGATCGCCGCAATCCGACGGTCAACGCCAATGGCCCCGTGTACGGTTCGCTCGAGTTGAGCGCCGACTACAAGCCGGTAATCGATCCATCGAAACATGTCGCGAGCAAGATCCCTCTCACTGTTCGTGACCCGGCGACGCAACCAACGTCCGCGCAGATGCCCGCCCCATCGCCGTACTGGGGCACTGAGGCCATCTGGACGAGCAAGAACAACGTCCATAATCCGATGATCGACCACCTCGGCAGGCTCTGGCTGACGTCGGCGGTGCGGCCGCCTGACAATCCGCCGGTCTGTCGCGAGGGGTCAACTCATCCTTCGGCGAAAATGACGCCGGTGGTCCGATCCGGACGTCACCTGGCCATGTACGATCCAAAAACACAGAAGCTCACGCACATCGGAACGTGTTTCGGCACGCACCACCTGATGTTTGCCGAAGATGCCAACCACACGTTGTGGACGAGTGGCGGTGGACCAGTGGTTGGCTGGCTGAATACGAAGCTGTTCGATGAGACGGGCGACGAGGAACGGTCGCAGGGATGGACGGCGCTCATCATGGACACCAACGGCAACGGTCGTCGCGACGATTACGTCGAGGCCAACCAGCCGGTCGATCCAGCGAAGGACAAACGCATCGGTGCCGGCTTCTACGGCGTTTCACCAGCTCCTGATGGCTCGGTCTGGGGATCGGCGTTAGGCTTCCCCGGTTCGGTGATCCGGCTGGTGCCGGGATCGAATCCGCCGGAAACGGCGCTGGCCGAGTATTACGAGGTTCCGTTCGGCAACCCCGGTGCGTCGACGCAGGGCGCGTTCTCACCTCGTGGCTTCGATGTCGACCGGAATGGCGTCGCCTGGGTGGCGCTGGCCAGCGGCCACATGGCGAGCTTCGACCGGCGCAAGTGCAAGGGACCACTCAACGGACCCACGGCTACTGGCCAGCATTGCCCGGAAGGGTGGAGCTTCTGGGCGGAGCCGTTGCCCCAGATGCGCGGAGTAAACACCCCGGGCAGCGCCGAGGGGAGCTACTACACCTGGGTCGACCAGTTCAACACGCTCGGGCTCGGCGCCAACGT
>CAMPKM010000292.1 GCA_946887155.1 uncultured Gemmatimonadota bacterium | reverse complement strand
CGCTGTACGAGATCATCCACCGCGAATCCGTGCGGCGGCAGAGCGAGATCATGAACGAGGAACTGGCCGTTGACGCGGCCGACGAGGGATCGTGATCGTGTCAGACCTGAAGCTGCCACCGGCCGTTCAGGTCGCGCCCCACGCCGCCCAGCGCCGACAGTGCGATGGCGTACACGATGGCGCCCACCCCGATCGCCGGGATCGGGGAGTCGCCCAGTGGCGTCGACAGCAGCGCGTACATGACGGCGGTCGCGGCAAGGGCCCGCCAGTGTCTCGTCAGGCGCGGCGGTCGCATGCCGAGCAGGCGCGCATGGTACTGCGCCTGGAACAGCCGGTACCCTTCCGTCGCCACGGTGACGAGGGCGGCGCCGCGCATGCCCAGTAACGGAACGGCGATGAAGTTCATCGCGACGTTGGCGATGGCCGCCGAGAACACGGTGCGGAACAGGATGTCCTCGCGCCCCTGTGCCATCAGAGACGACGTGGCGATCGCGCGCAGCACCGAGAGCGGCACGGACAGCATCAGGATCGCCAGCACCGGACCGGCTGCCGCGAACGAAAACCCGAACACGAGCGACAGCAGGTCGCGCGCGACGACGACACCGCCGGCGGTGATCGGCAGCACGACCGCGACGGCGCGCGCCCACGCGGTGTGGTATAGCTCCAGCCTCCGCTCCGGTTCGCCGGAGAGCCGCGTCAGCGGCGGAATGAGCGACAACGAATACGTCGCGCCCACGTTGATGAGGAAGCTCACCAGCGAGTATGCGGCGGCATACAGCCCGACGGTGATGCGGTCGGCGAACGCGCGCAGGAAGATCAGGTCGGCGTTGAAGATCGCGAGCCCGAGCAGCGTGCTGGCCACATACGGCGCCACATGCCTGACGAGTGGTCGCACGGTCGCGGTGTCCCAGCGCAGCCCGATGTGGATGCCCATCCGGCGCAGCGCTAACCACAGCATCAGTGCCGCGACGGCGTCACCGAGCAGTTGCGACAACGGGACGCGACCGAGATCCGCGTCGCTCATGACGGTGAGCGTCACCGCGAACAGGACGATGATTTCGCCCGCCGCTCGCGCCACGGCGATCGGCCTTGTCGTCGCGAGGGCCGTCAGGACCCAGCGCGTGCCGAGTGCCATCGGCACCAGCGTCAGCGAATACAGGGCGACCATCCGGCTTTCCACCGACGGCGCGACCAGCGCCACGAGCACGGGGATGGCGATGATCACCATCGCAATCGTCAGGCGGAGCGCCAGGACCGGCGGAACGAAACTCGCCAGCTGCCGTCGCCGGGCCGATGCCTCCCGGATCCCGATGCCGAAATCGATGCCGGCGTCGACGAATCGCTGGAGATAGAGCAGGATGGCAAACGCGAACGCGACGATTCCCAGGCTGTCGGCGCCAAGCCGGCGCGCGATGACCAGCGTGGTCACGAACGCGACCAGGCGTGCGGCGGCCTCCCCGAACCCGAGGCCGATGAAACTGCGCGTCACGGAACCGTCGTGCGGTTCCGCGGCGCTGGCGACCGGGACTCCTTCGGGCGGACTGCCGATGTGCGAAATCCTCTCGGTTGTAATTACCGGGATACGATCACCCGGATGATGACGCCGAGCAACACCGGCCGCCGCCGTCCGCTGCGTTTCTGCATGATTACGACGTTTTATCCGCCGTATTCATTCGGCGGCGACGCGATCGGAATCCAGCGGTTGTCGCGCGCCCTGGTGCGCCGGGGACATCACGTGACGGTCCTCCATGACGTCGACGCGTTCAATGCGTTACATGCCGGCCCCGAACCGGCGCCGATCCCGGACGACCAGGGGGTCGATGTCATCGGCCTGCGCAGCAGGGCCGGTATGCTCTCGCCGTTGTTGAACCAGCAACTCGGCACGCCCGTGCTCACCCGCGGGCGCATAACGTCGATTCTGGCCCGGGGAGCCTTCGACGTCGTCAATTTTCACAACGTGTCGCTGGTGGGTGGTCCGGGGCTGTTCCACCTCGCCGGTGATGCCGTTTCGCTGTACATGGCGCACGAGCACTGGCTCATCTGCCCCACCCACGTTCTGTGGAAGAATGGGCGCGAACGGTGCGAGAAGCCCGAGTGCCTCCGCTGCACCCTGAATTACCGACGCCCTCCGCAGGTCTGGCGAGACCGGTTTTCTCGAACGCGAGATCGCGCGCTTCGACGCAGTGATCGCGATGATCGAATTCAGCCGCGACATGCACCGCCTTCGGGGATTCGAGCCCGAGATGGAGATCCTGTCGTATTTCCTCCCGGACCCCGAGTCTCCCTCCATGCCAGTCGCCACGGGGACTCCGCCTCACGAGCGACCGTTCTTCTTCTTCGCCGGCCGACTGGAGCGGATCAAGGGGCTCCAGGACGTCATTCCGGTCTTTGCCGATTACCCACAGGCTGACCTGGTCATTGCCGGCGACGGGGAGTTTGCCGCCTCCCTGCGTTCCCAGGCGGCCGGATTGCCCAATGTCAGGTTCCTGGGTCGGATATCGCCTGACGACCTGTCGAAGTACTACCGGCACTCGATCGCCACCATCGTCCCTTCGGTGTGCTACGAGACCTTTGGAATCGTCTTGATTGAGGCGTTCCGGCAGGGCGCGCCGGTGATTGCCAGGCGGCTCGGCCCGTTCCCTGAAATCGTGGAGCGATCAGGGGGTGGCGAGCTCTTTCACACCACCGAGGAACTCGTGGCATCGATGAAGCGAATTCAAGCGGATCCGTCGCATCGCCGCCGGCTCGCCGAAGCGGGATATCGGGGCTACGTCGAACGGTGGAGCGAAAGCGCGGTGATTCCGCAGTACCTTGGTATCGTCCGGCGCGCGGCCGTCCGCCGAAACCGACGTGCCATTCTGGATGCCCTTTCCGAGGTCGAAGTCGCATGAACGTCTTCATCACCGGTGGTTGCGGCTTCATTGGATCACACCTGGCCGAGCGGCTTCTCGAGCGCGGCGACGCGGTCACGGTCCTCGACGACCTCTCGACGGGCAGCATGGACAACGTCGCGCACCTCGTCGGTCGCCCGGGTTTTCACCATCGCATTGGTTCGGCCCTGGACAAGCCGCTCGTCGCCGAGCTCGTGGACCGCGCCGACGTGACCGTGCACCTCGCCGCGGCCGTTGGCGTGCGCCTGATCGTCGAGAAGCCCGTTCACACGATCGAGACGAACGTCGGCGCTACTGAAACGGTCCTGGCCGCGGCGGCGAAGAAGCAGAAGCTGGTCGTCGTCGCGTCCACCTCCGAGGTGTACGGGAAGTCGACGCTGGTGCCGTTCCGCGAAGATCACGACCTCCAACTCGGCCCGACGTCGCATTCCCGCTGGGCATACGCCTGCTCGAAGGCGCTCGACGAATGGCTCTCGCTGGCCTACGCCTCCGAGAAGGGCGTGCCCGTCATCGTCATCCGGTTCTTCAACACCGTTGGCCCGCGACAGACGGGACGATACGGCATGGTCCTTCCGAACTTTGCGCGGCAGGCGCTGCGCGGCGAGCCGATTACGGTGTACGGAAGTGGTGAACAGTCGCGCTGTTTCGGCCACGTGCGCGACGCGGTGGAAGGCATGTTACGACTCATCGACACACCGAAAGCCGTGAACGAGGTCTTCAACATCGGCTCGACCGAGGAGACCACGGTTCGACAGCTCGCGGAGAAAGTTCGGGAGGCGGCAGGCAGCACATCGCCTATCGAGACCATCCCGTATTCCGAAGCCTATGCCGCCGGTTTCGAGGACATGATGCGCAGGGTGCCTGACGTGGCGAAGCTTGAACGCGTGACCGGCTTCCGTCCGAGGACGCCGTTGACGGAGATCATTCGCGACGTCGTGGCCGACCAGAAGGGCACGCTGGCGGGGCAGGGCCGGCCCCGTCCCGCGCCGGCCGTGTCGTAGTCAGGCGGACGATGCGTGCGATCCTCACCTATCATTCAATCGACGCGTCGGGCTCACCGGTGTCGCTGTCACTGGAGACGTTTGCGCAGCACGCGGCTTTTCTCGCCGGCGGCCGAGTGAAGGTGCTTCCGCTGGCCGACCTGCCGGCCCTGCCTGACGAGCAGGATGCCGTCGCGCTGACGTTCGACGATGCGTTCCGGAACTTCGCCAGCCAGGCGATGCCCGTGCTGCGGGAAAAGGCGCTGCCGGCGACCGTGTTCGTGGTTTCCGATGCCGTTGGGGCGACCAACGCGTGGGGCGGCCGCAACGCGCCGGGCATCCCGACACTCCCGCTCATGGACTGGGATGAGCTGCAGGACGTGGCGGCGGCGGGATTCGACATTGGTGCGCACACCCGCCGCCATCTGCACCTGACGACGCTGTCGCCATCGCAGTTGCAGGACGAAACCGCCGGATGTGTCGACCGCATCCAGGCCGAGCTGGGACATCGTCCCCTTCGCTTCGCCTATCCCTATGGGGACGTGAACGAGTCCGTGGCCGATCATGCCCGGAAGATGTTCGCGCATAGCGTGACGACCGAGTTCCGGCCACTGGCCAACGACGATCCCGCGCTGCTGCCGCGACTCGATGCGTTCTACTTCCAGCGCCCGCGCGCCCTCGACGACTGGGGCTCGCCGGCATTCCGGCGCCGGATCTGGATGCGGTTGCAGGCTCGCCGCGTACGTGAACTCGTTGCCCCGACCGGACGCGACCGGTGACCGCG